>NZ_JBEXLC010000285.1:0-4076 GCF_040609795.1 Nocardia sp. NPDC004604 | reverse complement strand
CACCGATCTGGTGAAAGCGCTGTCCACCGGCTCGACAGGCACCAAGACGCAGTAATCGGATGCTGGGAGTGCCTCACCTCGAAATGAGGTGAGGCACTTTGCTTTTGCGGACCCCGGCGCCGGGTCGCGAACGAATGTGGCCTGAATCCACTCGGCACCCGCATCTTACAGCGGCGTTCGCATGAGCAGCACGTTGTACTGGTTGTACACCGACAGTAAGAAGTACAGGTCACGCTCGGTCTGATACGGGAAGATCATCGGCGCATAGGCGCTCGGCAGCGTGGGCCCATCGACGAGCACCTGCGGTTCGCTCCACGGCCCCTCCGCCTTCTCTGCACTGCGCAAGACCACCGAATTGGTCGAATCCGTCGTGAGCATAATGAATTTACCCAGATGGTCGTTCCACATCACCGACAGCTCGGCGACACCATCGACGATCGGTGCGGCGACCTTGGCGTCCGGCTTCCACTCGGTGCCGTCCCAGTACTCGTAGCGATCGATATCAGCGATATCGGCTTCCTGTGCGCGCGAGACGAATCCGGGATGCTGCCGCCCGGCGGCCGTGCCGTAGCGGTAGACATAGCCGTCGTCCTTCAGGAAGGCGTTCTGCTGAAAGTTCTGATACCCGTCCACATTCGCGCGTCGGGTGGTGGTCAGCGGTGCCCAGCTCCGACCCCCGTCAGCCGAGGCGGCAAGAGTGGAGAAGTTGGTTTCCCACTTGCCGTGTTCACCCCAGCTGGCCACCGACATCAGACTCAGGTACTGCACGCCGCCGACCGAAATGCCTGCTGTCGGAATGAGACTGATCTCGATGCCGGGAATCTTCGGACTGGGCAGCGGATTGTTGCTCACCACGCCGTCGAACGAAATCCCCTGTGCCGGATCCTTGGTGGTGCTGCTGAACAGGACCTGGCTGCTCCAAGCCCACGCACTGCCGACGAGCAGATTGGGGAAGCCGAGGCCCGCACTGTCGCCGAAGGCGGTGAGCATCCGTCCGTTGCCGTCGTCCCACATGATGCCGAGGTCGGTGCCGAGCACATTGACGTTCTGGGTGCGATTGGGGCTGTCCATGCCGGTCATCTGGAAGACCGCCTGGGTCACTCCCGGTAGGCGTGGTAGGCCGCGCGGCTGGCCGTTGATGCCGGGGATGGGGTTGATGCCGGGAATGGGGATCACGATATTCGGGTCGGCGACGGCCGGTCCGGCCAATGCGACCGAGAGTGCGGCGGCGAGGACACCGGCTCTGGTGAGTGCGGACAGCGATCGGTTCATCCGGACGATCCCTTCTTGCGCGCGGTCTGCCCGGCCATTGTGCCCGGTTCTCGCCCCCATGTCCGAACGCGTTTGATGTGGAGCCGGACGCCAGCCGATAGCTACACTGAAGATCATCAGGAGACGGGGCTTCGGGGGTGGCTGACCTGTCACCGCTGGCGACCATAGGTCGCCCGATACAGCTTCTTCGGCGGCGGGGCTCGGTCGCTCGGTTTATGACGGTTTGCCGCATCGCTCGCGAGGGCACAGCTGTTCCATTACATCCGGCAGGATTGGTGAACGCTAGGCGGTGGCTCATGGGTGATAGTCGCGCAACGCTTCGGAGTTGGTGGCACGATCCGGTGCACTACCGCTGGCTCGTGCGGACGTTGGAATCGCATTTCGCCCTAGGTCCGGTCAAATTCATCATCGGTGCGGGCGGCGCGGTGATGCTGCTGATCAATATGTTGATGTCGCTGTCGCCCGCCGGTCCATCGGGAACGGTCGATCGTGCGATCTTTGCATTCGCGGGGTTCACCGCGGCGGTATGGACGGTGCGCTGGTGGTTGTTTCCGTGGCCGCGTGCGCTCACCTCATTGGCCCTGTGCACCTGGGCGGATATCGCCATCACCGCGTCCTGTCTGGTGGACCGCGATCGGGTGTACGCAGCATTGAGCGCGATGCTGCTGGTGGTGACCGGGGCCTACATCACGTTCTTCCACAGTCCGCGGGCGCTGGCCGCGCACGCCGCGTGGTCATTGCTCTCCATCGGGATCCTCGCCGGTTTTGTGGTGACCGATTCCGCGGGTGGCGATATACCGCTGGCGGCGGCCATGGTGCTGATCATGATGGCGGCCATCGTCGTGGTGCTGCCCGGGCTGCAATTCTGCTATTGGGTGCTGCGCACCGACGTGCTGTCGGATCCGCTGACAATGCTGCTGAATCGGCGCGGTCTCGACTATTACCTGTACCGCTCCCGGCATCGGCAGTGTCTATCGGTGATCGCTCTCGATCTGGACCGCTTCAAGTCGGTCAACGACACATTCGGTCATATCGTCGGCGACCAGGTGCTCGCCTCGACGGCCGAGCGCTTGCGGGCGGTCGTCGATCCCGACGCCATCGTCGCCCGCACCGGCGGCGAGGAGTTCGCGGTGGTCGGCGAACTCGATCGTGACGGTGCGCTCGCCACCGCCGAGAGGTTGCGTCGCGCCGTCGAAGCGGCGGCCGGGGTGCCCGTCGTCATCACGGCCAGCATCGGTGTCGCCGTCTGTGCGGGCGGTGCGGATACCGGTCGGCCCCAGCTGCTGTTGCGCTGCGCGGACTCCGCGATGTACGAGGCGAAACAGTTGGGCGGCAATGCCGTTGTGCTGGCCGAGCCCCCGATCTACGTTCCGGACGCCGCGCCCACCCCGCGGCGAGATCTGTCGCGTCGCGGCAAATGACAACGGCGGCCCGGATCGCTCCGGGCCGCCGTTGTTCGTATTCGCCTGTGTCCGAACGCTATCGGATCAGAACGCCGCTTCGTCCAGCTCCATGATGTCGTTGTCCAGGTTCGACAGGATGGCGCGGGTCGCGGTCAGCTCGGGCAGCACATTGCGGGCGAAGAACTGCGCGACGCCCACCTTGCCCTTGTAGAACGCCTCGTCGGCACCGGTGGCGCCATTGTCGAGGGCCTTGATGGCGACCTCGGCGCCACGCAGCAGCTGCCAGCCGATCAGCAGGTCGCCGACCGCCATCAGGAAGCGCACCGAGCCGAGACCGACCTTGTACAGCTCCGACGGGTTCTCCTGAGCGCCCATCAGGTGCCCGGTCAGGGTGGCGGCCATGGCCTGCACATCCTCGAGCGCGGTGGCCAGCAGCTTGCGCTCGCCCTTGAGGCGACCGTTGCCCGCCTCGGAGTCGATGAACTTCTGCACCTGACCGGCCACATGGGCCAGTGCCACGCCGCGGTCACGGGCGATCTTGCGGAAGAAGAAGTCCTGCGCCTGGATGGCGGTGGTGCCCTCGTACAGCGAGTCGATCTTCGCGTCGCGGATGTACTGCTCGATCGGGTAGTCCTGCAGGAAGCCGGAGCCACCGAAGGTCTGCAGCGATTCGGTCAGGTACTGGTAGGCCCGCTCGGAGCCGACACCCTTGACGATCGGCAGCAGCAGATCGTTGACCCGGAAGGCCACATCCTCATCCGCACCGGAGACCAGCTGCGCGATATCGGCATCCTGGTGCGCGGCGGTGTAGAGGTAGATCGCGCGCAGACCCTCGGCGTAGGCCTTCTGCAGGGCCAGGCTGCGACGCACATCCGGGTGGTGGGTGATGCTGACGCGCGGGGCGGCCTTATCGGTCATCTGGGTGAGGTCCGCACCCTGGACGCGCTGCTTGGCGTAGTCCAGTGCGTTCAGGTAACCGGTCGACAGGGTCGCGATGGCCTTGGTGCCCACCATCATGCGGGCGTTCTCGATGACGTCGAACATCTGCGCGATGCCGTTGTGCACCTCGCCGACCAGCCAGCCCTTGGCGGGCACGCCGTGGCCGCCGAAGGTGACCTCACAGGTGGCCGAGACCTTGATGCCCATCTTGTGCTCGACATTGGTGACGAAGGCACCGTTGCGGTCGCCCAGGGTCTGGGTCTCGAAGTCGAAGTGCCACTTCGGCACGTAGAACAGCGACAGGCCCTTGGTGCCGGGGCCAGCGCCCTCGGGGCGGGCCAGCACCAGGTGCATGATGTTCTCGAACAGGTCGTCGGAGTCACCCGAGGTGATGAAGCGCTTGACGCCCTCGATATGCCAGGAGCCGTCCTCCTGCTGGATCGCCTTGGTGCGGCCGGCGCC
>NZ_JBEXLC010000284.1:0-4124 GCF_040609795.1 Nocardia sp. NPDC004604 | reverse complement strand
ATAATAAATCAATATCGTGATTTTCATCTATAAAGCCTATAGATATGTTTTGTTTCTTATAATAGAGAATGAACGGATTCGGATCGAATGGCACCGAAATCGACCGGTGCCGAGACGATCCGCTGGTGGAGTTCCACGGTTTCGCAGTCGTGCTTCTACTGCAGTGCCAGCATGGTGCCGTTCAATTCATTGAGCGGACCGTACACAGTAAAGGTCACCCGTCCACCCGGGACACTGGCCGAGACGTCCGCCGCGGCGTCGAGTGCCTCGCCGAACGATGCCGCCGACGGATGCGGCAGACCGGCGATGGCCTGCCCGATGTGATTCTGGTGCACCCAGGCGGTGTCGGCCGAGTTGAGGTCGACCTGGACCCCACCCGCCAGCGGGGTGACCGCGACCGCCGAGGCGGATCCGGTGCCCAGCATGGCGAAAACCGATGCGGCCCCGGCAATCAACGCACCGGCGACCAGTGAACGAACAATCCGCATAAAGTTTCAGACCTGCTTCCGTGATCGAAGAATGGGGAGGTTCGTGGCGGCCCGGCAACGGGGCTTACCAACGGCGCCTACTCTATGACGTCGATCACGTTCAAGGCCAGTTCCCGCGGAAGCGACATACCGAACACGCCGAGCCGGGCGTCGCCACACCGTGACTGCTAGGGTTCCCCGGCGTGGCGGGGTTTGCCTTTCCCTGCACATTCGCAAGTGTCCCGTACGTCGACAATTGGGAGTTATCCACTGATGTCAACGATTCTTTTCGATTACCTGATGCCGCTGCTCGGTCCCGAGCAGGCGTCGTATTGGGCCCAGGTGTTCATGGTCAACCCGCTCTGACCTCACCAGCACCGATGCGGTGTTCGTCGCCTTCCGTTAACCACACGGGAGGCGGCGTTTCCCAAGTGCCGCTAGCATCCCGCTCCGTGACCAGAACTACCGCCGCGATCGTGGCAAGCTCCGCCGTATTCGCCCTGCTCATCGCTGGTTGCAGCGATGACAAGTCCTCCTCCACCGCCGCCTCTGCATCCGGCGCCGCAACCACTTCGGCGGCCAGCGCGGCCGGCTCCGAAACCATGGATAGTGTCAAGGCGGGGACGTTCGTCGTCAGCTACCGCAGCGCCTTCCCCAAGCTCGCCGATGGCAAAGACGACGCCAAGATCCGCGACGTCCTGGTCGAGACATGCAAGGACATCAAGGGCGGCAAGAGCGAGGACGAGATCGTCCAGAACGTCATCAAGCGCACGAAGGGCAGCGCCGAGGCCTCCAAGGAAGAGGCCCAGGCGATCTACCAGATGGCGAAGATGCTCTGCTGATCAGCTTTTCGGGCTGATCATTCCTTCAGCCACGGCAGGTAATTGGGCAGGTATTTCAACACGTATCCGACGGTGATCATGACAATGATCGAGATCACTGGAATCAGTATGGACATCGGCCCGGTTTCCTTACGTTGTGCTACCGATGCGGAATGTACGGCGCTGGACCGTCGCCGTACCCGTATCGGTATACGCCCGTTGTGTTACGAGCGCATACCGTCTTGGCTCGTCGCGGGCGTGTTGCCCGAACCGAGTGCCGGGGTCGGTTCGGGTGGGGTGATCTCCGGTGCCGTCGATTCCGGTGCGGCCGGGGTGGGCTCGGACTCCGCCGACGTGCTACCGGCGGTGGTCGGCTCCGACGAGGTACGGCTGTCGAGGAAGCGCAGCAGTTCCACCGGGAACGGCAGCACCAAGGTCGAATTCTTTTCCGCCGCAACCTGAACCACCGTCTCCAGCAGCCGCAGTTGCAGCGATGCCGGCGATTCCGACATCTGGGCGCCCGCCTGCGCCAACATCTTCGACGCCTGCAACTCGCCCTCGGCGGAGATGACCCGCGCCCGCCGTTCCCGCTCCGCCTCGGCCTGCCGCGACATCGAGCGCTTCAGGGAATCCGGGATGGAGACATCCTTGATCTCCACTCGGTCTATGTGGATGCCCCAGCTCAGTGCCGGGCTATCGATCATGATCTCCAGGCCCTTGTTCAACTCCTCGCGGTTGGACAACAGGCTGTCCAGATCGCTCTTGCCGATGATCGACCGCAGCGAGGTCTGCGCCACCTGCCCCACCGCGAACAGATAGTTCTGCACCTCCACCACCGCGCAGACCGGGTCGACCACCCGGAAATAGACCACTGCGTCGACCCGGACGGTGACGTTGTCGCGGGTGATGCCGTCCTGCGCGGGCACCGGCATGGTGACGATCTGCGTGGAGATCTTGCGCATCCGGTCGACGAACGGAATCAGCATGCGCAGCCCGGGATCTCGGGTGCCGACCACCCGGCCGAACCGGAAAACCAGCCCCTTTTCGTATTGTGCGACGATGCGCGCGCTCATCGCGGTGAGCACCCCGCCCGCGATCGCCCCGACCCCGAAGATCGCCCCGATAATGGCAAGAATATCCATGGTTACACCCCGTACGAAGTGCCTGACCGCACCGAATACCGGATCGACGGTCCACTTCCATCATGGCACTGGATGCCCCGGGTGGACACTGGATTACGGGGGCGGGCGAGTTGGCCTGTAAGCCGGATCCTGTCCCCGGTTCACACCGGGTGACGGCCATCCATCTGGACACACCGTTGCCGGGTGCCTCGAGCGGTCCACCCGCAGGCTCGGGCGAGCAACCCTCGAACACCTGCGCAGCCGCATCGCGAACGATGCGACCTTCGACCTTGCTCCGGGCGGGGTTTACCTAGCCGCCCCGGTCACCCGGGGCGCTGGTGCGCTCTTACCGCACCGTTTCACCCTCACCGCACGATCCCGGAGGATCGTGGGCGGTCTGTTTTCTGTGGCACTGTCCCGCGGGTCACCCCGGGTTGCCGTTAGCAACCGCCCTGCTCTGTGGAGTCCGGACTTTCCTCGGTGCCGGGCGGCAGCACTCGCGTGCCCGTTCCCGTCACCGCGGCCGCCCGGCCAACTCGTCCGCAGCGTTTAGCCTACTTTGATCACGGGGTACCTTGTTCACTGGCCTGACTGGTGACCGGTCGGGGGGTAGTAGTTCGGACCGAAACAGTACGGTGAGGTGCCATGGAACGTGTCGAGGTCAGTTTTCCCTCGGGCAGTGAGCAGTGCGCTGCCTGGCTGTATCCCCCCGACGGCATTCCCAAGCCCCGCCCGCTCGTGGTGATGGGGCACGGCCTGGGGGGCAACCGAGAAATGGGTCTGGATCGATACGCCCGCCGGTTCGCCGCCGCGGGCATGGGCGTGTTGGTCTTCGACTACCGGCATTTCGGGGCCAGCCAGGGTGCGCCGCGCCAGCTACTACATATCGCCCGGCAGCGTGCGGACTGGCGCTCGGCCATTGCGTACGCACGGACGCTGCGCGGCTTCGACGCCACTCGAATCGCCCTGTGGGGTACCGCGTTCGGTGGCGGCCACGTGCTGGCCGTCGCACCCGACGACGACTACATCGCGGCCGTGGTCGCCCAGGTTCCGTTCACCAGCGGCTGGGCCTCGGCCATGGCGAAGGGGCCGACCAGTCTGACCAAGGTCGCGACCCTCGCGGCAACCGATCTGCTCATCGGCCCGATTCGGCGCAAGCCGGTTCGTATCCGGTTGGCCGGACGCAAGCGCGCGGCGGCGCTGATGAGCGCGCCGGATGTGCCGGAGGGATATGGCAGGCTGGCCGAGGAGAGCGAGACCTACGAGCCGAAAGTCGCCGCCCGCGTTGCCTTCTCGACACTGTTCGATTCCCCCGGCCGCCGGGCCAAGGCGCTGAAGATGCCGGTGTTCTACGCGATCGCCGATAACGACAGCATCGCACCGCCCAAGCCGACGCTGCGCGCGGCCGAACGCACCAAACATGCGATCGTAAAGCGTTATCCAGTGGGGCATTTCGACGTCTACTTCGATGACGTCTTCGAGCAGACCGTGTACGACCAGACCGAGTTCCTGGTATCGGTGCTGCGGCCCTGACCTAATACCCCGTCCGGCTAGCTCCTTGCCGTATCGCCCGCTGGGTCCAGGGGCGGTCGAAGGTAGTCGAATGGTGTTCGCCCAGGCGGCGGATTCACGTGGTCGATGCAACAGTGGTTGATTGGGTGAGTATGTCATCGAGGATGTGGGCGGGGGTGCGGAAGCCGTGGCGTTTGCGGGGG
>NZ_JBEXLC010000283.1:0-4241 GCF_040609795.1 Nocardia sp. NPDC004604 | reverse complement strand
TTGGATCCGTACCCGTCAGCCTCGCGCACGTGTACATGCAGCACCTGCGCGCCCGCGTTGTAGCAGTCCACCGCCTTCTGGATCTGCTCGTCCATGGTGACCGGAATGTCGTCGGAATCGCCGGGCAGGAACCCCGGAGCGTACGGGGCCACCTGGATGACCAGTTTCTCCTGGTTCTCCGGTAGCAGCGAATCATCGAGGTAGTGCATGATCGTCCTTCCTGATCGATATTGATTGCGCGGTGCGGAACTACCGCTACTCCGCGCGGCGACGCTCGAAGGCGTCGAGTTCTTCGGCGAGCACGGGGACCCCGATGTTGCAGGCGTGAATGCCCAGCACGGTGGTCAGCTCGAGCACCGCGAGGATCTCCTCATGAGACACGCCCAGCTCCAAAGCGGCGCGGATGTGGCGGCGCACTCCGGGCGAGTACATGTGCGTACACGCGGCGTCGACCGCGATGCTCAACAACTCCACGAACTCCGGGGACAGCACGCCACGGCGAATCGGCAGCGTGCCCATGGACATGAACTGCTCAGTCCACTCCGGGTCCCATTCGGATAGCTTGTCCCACAACGGATTCCACGCACCCTGGGCGCGCATTGCGTCGACGACGGGGGTGGGTACGGACTCGGTGGTCACCGGCAGCTCCTGTGATGCATTGGACGTGATACGCGTCACGGTAGCTGCCGAAACGGAGCTATGCTTGACCCATTGAGCCATACAATTTGACCCCTGGGGCCTAGGAAGGATGTCGATGACGGCGACGATGATTCGCAGCGCCGTGCTGTCCGGCTATGTCGATGTGACCCTGTCCCTCGGGCTGGACCCGATGCTGCTGCTGCGCTCGGTCGGCATCGGCCCCGCCGGATTGGCCGCCAGCGACATCTGGCTGCCTGTCACAGCGGTCGACCAACTCCTGGAACGCACCGCCGCCGAGGGGAATTGCGACGACGTCGGGCTACGCCTCGCCGAACGGCGAGGCTTGTCCGGCCTCGGCCCCGTCGCCCTCGTCGCCCGTGAAGAACCCGATATCCGCAGTGCGGTGCAGATCGTGCTGCGCCACATCACCCTGCACAATGAAGCACTGCGCGTCCGGCTCACCGAAATCAACAGCCTGACCAGTATCCACGTCCAGGCGGCTGAGGGGGTCTCGCTCGGTCGGCAATTCCGCCAGCTTTCCGTCGGTGCGACCTGTCGGATCCTGTGCGATTTCCTCGGCCCCACCTGGCGCCCGGTATGGGTCTGCTTCGCCCACCCCGCACCACCCGATCTCGATGCGTACCACCGGATCCTCGGTCCCTCAATAGAATTCGACCAGGACTTCGATGGCATCGTCTGCTACTCTCACGACCTCGACGCGGCGAACCCCCTCGCCGACCCCCTGCTCCGCCCCTACGTTCGCGAATACCTGCGAACACTCGCCCCGGCCGGCGAGTCCATTGCCGACCAAGCGCGCGCCGTCATCGAATCCCTACTGCCCACCCAACGCTGCTCGGCTGCCGTCGTCGCTGACCGGCTCGGCATGGGCCGCCGTACCCTGCACCGGCACCTCGCCCACGCCGGGGAAACCTTCACCGGCATCGTCGACACCACCCGCCTCGACCTCGCCCGCCGCTACCTCACCCAGCGCGACCGCACCCTCACCGACATCGCCACCGAACTCGGCTTCTCCGAACTGAGCGCCTTCTCCCGATGGTTTCACCGCCACACCGGCCACAGCCCCAGCCAATCCCGGCGCCACCAGTCATGAATCTCTGCGCAGTGGGAGTGTCGAAACAACGGCGAAGGCGAGCATCTCACGGCCGTTGTCGAACGGCATGTCCGCCCAGCGCAGCACGGAAATGGTTCGGATAACTACACAAACGTGACAAACCGCAGGCCGTTGACCTTCCGCTTTGCCGTTCTGTGGAGCTAAGGGGACTCGAAACCCTGCCACTACTCAGGAGTTTGTGATGTCTCGTGATTCCCGCTAGATCCCACTCCTGGCAGAACGATCCCTTATCCCAAGTGCGCGAACGTTTCTTGGACTATCAGCGTTCCCCAGGAAACCGCCGGTCAGAACCGGTCCCATCCTTATAGTGCCCCGCCGGGGCACGAACCTGCGACAACCGGATCAGAACCGTCACGCCACCGCTATTTGCCGATGACCAGCAGTTTCCGGTGTTGCAGCAGGTTGGCGTACTGGTCGATACCCCCTCCGGACACAGACAGTACGTCACCTAACCTGTTCTACCTGCGGTTATGCAGGAAGGGCTTGTGACGGCGTCGAGTCGAGTCAGTGCAGAACTGCAGGTGGGGGGCCTGTGGGAGTTCAATTCGGGTTCAGCTGAGAGAATCCTAAATAGCCGGCACGTCGGCCCCCGAATCATGGACAGTCATATCACGGATGTCTTTCCGGCTCCGCGGATATCGGTCGAGGCCTTCACACAATCTGGGATACGGCCCCGCTCGCCACGCCAATCAGACGAGGGTCTTATGCGGCATGTTCGCCGGTCGACTCGGACTAGTCGAGCACGCCGCGGTCGCCGAGCGGATCTGGTTCCAGCACGTCCTGGCGTGCCTGCCCAGGAGCGAATGCGACGGCGGCACGACGCCGGGCGACGCCAGTTTCGTCGTCGACGACAACGAGACTCTGGCCGACGTGATCGCCGAATTCGAGCGCGCCAGCGACCGTTCCCGCGTGATCGTCGCCGAATTCGACCTCGACGACATCAGGACACACCCACGCGTCGGCGACGTCAGCCTCCGATTTATCTATCTGCTCGCGATCGAGGACTTCGCACGTCACGCCGGCCACGGCGACACCCTCCGCGAGCAGATCGAACATCCCGCCGCGCCGAGCACCGACGGCCCAGAATGGCCTCGGGCACATGACATCTCGACAAGCACTACTTTGCCGAGTTGAGCGCGTTCGGCGGTGGCTGGGGTTCGACCGATGCATGGCCTACTGGTGGTGGATGGCGGGCCCGCAGCGCATCTCGACAGTCAGCCTCGCTGCAGTTTCGTTGTTCGATCAGATGGGCTGCACGACATCGCGAGCATGGTGGGGATGGTGCTGAACCACTTCTGATATTCAGTCCACTCGGTGGCTGGAATGTCGTTGTGCGGCAGGGATGGTGGTTCGTGGATTCCGGTGATCACCAGACCGTGGGCGGTCAGTTGCTCGGCGTACCACGACAGCGGGCGATGGTAATGACGGTGCCCACCGAAGGATTCGATCCACCGTGTTTCGTGCTCCAGGTATCCGGTGACCTTGCGGTAGCGCTCTCCCCCGGGTCCCTCATCGACGATGTCGCGGCTGAAGAAGGCCGGATGCAGGATCGAGAATACGAACACGCCTGCGTCCCGCAACGCGGCCGCGACATCGGTGAGCAGGCGGTCCAGAGCGGGCACGTCCATCAGAACCATGTGCGCGACGATCCGGTCGTATCGGCGGGCCGGGTCGGGCAGGCCGAGCGTGAGATCGTGTTGATGGAAGTCGATTTCGGGGTAGTGCGATCGCGCGGTGGTCAACAGAGCCTGGCTGCCGTCGATGCCCGTGACGCGGGCACCGGCCCGTCGTATCTGTTCGGCCAGCCAACCGTGACCACACCCCAGGTCCAAGACATCGAGGTCGGCGACCGGACCCAGATGCGACCACAAGAACTCATGAATCCGCCGATAGAAGCTGTCGGCAGGACCCGACACCGTCGTGGTATAGCTGTCGGCGGCCGCATCCCACAAACGCAGATCCTCAGAACTGTTCGTCACCGGCAAAGCCTGCCCGGCACCGGCACACCGATCAAGTCGTTATACCGCGACCCTAGTAGGACTTTGTTAGGTGGGAGAAGGTGTGGTGGCAGAGTGGGCAGGTACCGATCCAGATGGCAAGTGCGCGTTGGAATTTGCGGAGTATGCCGTAGAGATTCAGTCCTGCCCGCCGGCCTTTGGGTCGGTCAGCCGCAGGGTGGTGAGGAACAGGTGTGCGGCGGTGGTGAGGGGGGGCGTGCTGGTGCCAGCCGAGTCAGGAACGGCGGGACTTACCGACTATCGAGTACCCAAGGCATCGGGCGCGGTGTCAGCGTCATCGTTGAGTGCGAGCCCAACTGTGGTCGTCCCGGGCGCGGCTGTGCGCTGAGTCTTTCGGTAGGTGTAGGTGATGCCGATGATCAGGATTGCCAGGAGCGCGGCGGAGGTGCCATAGGTGCCCAGCGCGAGTCCGCCGCTGGCGTGGGGTTTGGACAGCCAGTCGCCCATGGTCG
>NZ_JBEXLC010000282.1:0-4316 GCF_040609795.1 Nocardia sp. NPDC004604 | reverse complement strand
GCAGGTCGCTCGAAAGGGTCAGCCGTAGCGACTGCTTGCAGGTCGCTCGAAAGGGTCAGCCGACCGATCGAACGAGAACCGAAGGGACACACAATGTCCGAACAGACCACCGCTGGATCCGTCTCCGTCCTCGGCCTCGGGCCGATGGGCCAGGCCATGGTCCGGGCCTTCCTGGCTGCCGGTATCGAGGTGACGGCGTGGAACCGCAGCACCGACAAGGTCGATGCCATGGTCGGACTCGGCGCGAAGCGGGCCGCCACGGTCGCCGAGGCGCTGGACGCCAATGCGGTGAGCGTGCTCAGCCTCACCCACTACGCCGCCATGTACGACGTGCTCGGCCAAGCAACCGACCACCTGCAGGGCAAGGTGATCGCGAATCTGTCCTCGGATTCTCCGGAAAAGGCCCGCAAGGGTGCGGCCTGGGTGCGCGAGCACGGTGCGGAGTTCATCTCCGGCGGCGTCATGTCGGCGGGGGACAATATCGCGCATCCGGCGTCGTTCATCTTCTACAGCGGTCCCCAGCAGGTCTTCGACGCGCACGCCGAACTGCTGCGTCCGCTGAGCCCACCGGAATACCTCGGTGTGGACGACGGGCTCGCGCAGGTCTTCTACCAGGCCGGACTGATCATTTTCCATCCGTGGATGCTCGCCTTCGATCAGGCGCTCGCGGTGATCGAGAAGTCCGGTCACAGCATCGACCAGTTCCTGCCCTTCGCGCTGCGCTCGGCCGCTGCTTACCCGTACTTCATCGAGGATTTCGCGACCGCGGCGAAGGCGGGCGGCTGGGGCACCCTGGCCAGCCTGAAGATGATGGACGCTGGGGCGCAGCACATTATCGAGGCCAGCGAGGAGGTCGGCGTCGACGCGACACTCTCGCACGCGTCGCAGGGGCTGTGGCGGCGTGCCATCGCGGCCAGCGAGCAGGCGGGCAAGGCGGTTCCGGTGTACCAGCTGTTCGTCGGTCCGCGGGACTGAATCTCGGTGCCCTCGAGCCGAGTTCGTCCTCGACCACGGTCGTATCGGACTCCTCGAGCAGCCGTGCCAGCCGCACCCAGTAGACCGGTGTCTGCCGTGTCTTGCGGAATCGGCGGACGGTCTCGGTGGCAAGTCGCGTTTTCCCGATTCCGCCTGGTCTGATCAAGGTGATCAGGCGAGCCGAGTTCGCGAACCGTCGGGCTAATCGCCGACGACCCGCGCCGATTCGGCGGTGGAACCGAGTCGAGGGAACGGGCTGGTGGAGAAGATAACCTCCACCGCCACTTCGAAATACGCCGCGATCCGCAATGCGAGATGCAGGCTCGGACTGTATTCGCCGCGCTCGAGGTAACCGATCGTCTGATAGTGCACGCCGAGCGCCTCGGCCAACTCCCGCCGGGAGATGCCGCGCTCGGCCCGCAACATTGCGATGCGGTTGTAGATGACCTCAGTAGGCACGCTGAATCGCCCTCTCGCGGCGCGCCGCCACGCTCGACCCGGACTCGCGGCGTGCCATCCTACGCAGCACCGCCGGGGCCAGCAGCAACCCGGCCACCGCCCAAACGCCGAGCACGGCAATGGTTTCCAGATGCCGCCAGGAGTGGCCGAGTTCGATGGCGACCGCATCGCCGGGCAGCATCGCCGCGCGCATGCCGATGCCGACCCAGTAGACCGGGAACACCTGCGCGATGCCTTGTAGCCAGCCCGGCATCGAGGTGATCGGGTAGAAGATGCCGGAGATGCTGACAATGCCCATGACCGGCATCGAGAGGAACCCGATATTGCGGGGATTGCTGAACAGCGATCCGAGCACCGCGCCGGCCGGCATTGTCGCGATCATGCCGAGCGCGACAATGCCGATCAGGCTCAGCCAGGAGCCGACGCTGTCCATCGCGGTGCCGTCGACCAGGAAGAGCCCGGGTATCAATATCACCAGGAACGGGACGACCACCCAACCCGCGGTCGTAACGATCTTGCCGATCAGATAACCCACCATGCCGTTCGGTGTCGCCTTGGCGCGCAACAGTGTTCCGTCCTCGCGCTCCATGGTGAGCGCCTGGGCGATGCCGAACATGCCATTGAAGGCAACGAGCATGCCGAGGATGCTCGGCAGGGCCAGTGATCCGAGCCCGAGGCCGCTCGCCTGGAATTTCGCATCGCGCATGAAGAACAGCACGACGATCATGGCGACCGGCCAGAACAGCATGCTCCACAGGTCCTGGGGAGTGGTGAGCATTTGCCGCAACTCGATCAGTCCGCGCCGGGTTCCGGCCCGGACCGCGGCGTCGATCGGATTCATCGCGCGACCTCCTCCAGTGAATGGATCTCGGTGTCGAGCCTGCCGGATTCGTATTGCTGCACGAGCTTCATGTAGGTGTCCTCGAGCGAGGCGCGTCGCACCTCCAGTTCGCCTATCTCCTCGCCGTGCTGCCCGAACAGCTCGTAGACGAATTTGGTCGACTCGGTGGTGGTGTGCACGAATCGCTGTCCGTTGTGGGTCCACCGGATTTCGGCCTCACCCGCGATGCGACGCGATAATTCGTCGGCCGAGCCATCGGCGATGATCCGGCCACCGGCCAGGATCATGATGCGGTCGGCGAGCTTCTCGGCCTCGTCGAGATCGTGGGTGGTGAGCAGGATGGTGGTCCGGTCATCGGCGAGTTTATGGACCAGATCGTGGAATTCGCGTCGGGCCTGTGGATCGAAGCCCGCGGTCGGCTCATCGAGGAACAGCAGTTCGGGACGGCCGACGATGCCGATAGCGACATCCAAGCGGCGACGCTGTCCGCCGGACAGCGATCCGATCTTACTGTTCGCCTGTTCGGTGAGACCGACGGCGGCGATGAGTTCGTCGGTGTCCCAGGGCCGTTGGATCGTATCGGTGCGGTACGGCACGTAGTAGGTGCCGAGATGCGAAAGTAGTTCACGCACACGCCATTTCGCATGGTCGCGCCATGACTGCAGGACCACGCCGAGCCGGGCCCGCCAGGCTTCGTCACCGCGTGCGGGATCCGTGCCGAGCACCTCGACGCGGCCCGCGGAGCGCATGCGGAAGCCCTCCAGAATTTCGATGGTGGTGGTCTTGCCCGCGCCATTCGGTCCGAGCAGTACCAGCACCTCGCCCGGTCGCGCTTGGAACGTCACATTGTGCAGGACGTCGGTCGTGCCGTATCGCATGCGCAGCTTCTCGACGTCGAGCGCGACGCCGTCACCCAGAGTCATCTCATCCTCCCGTTGTGAGATCGGGATGATTCGTAGCATACCTACTACATCTCGCAACGACAATGCTGTTTTCAATCGTCGGCACGCGAGCTTCGCTCGAATATCACCTTCGAACTCGCTCCCGCCGCAACCGATCTCGCAAAACTGACCGTCATCTACAACGGCTCCACCCCTAGGGCCAAACCCTCGAAGGCATCAGCACCGGCTGGCCCGCCATCCTCTCCAACCTCAAACCCTCCCCGAAATCGAAACCCCCTCCCCACCCCTAACCCCCCGGGCCTGGACAAGTGATCACCATGCGCTGGTGCAGGCAAACGTCGAGAACACCCCTCCATGAGCGCATTCTCGTGAGTTTCAGGGAAGGAGAGAGCGGTGCTCTTGACTTGGGGTGGGGGGGCGTGGAACACTGATCTCAACAGAGAGCAGTGCTCACGAATAGGAGAGAACGATGGATGCCAGGACTCGTTACATTGGTCCCAGTGGGCTTGATCCGATCATGAATCGGGTTGCCAACTGGCTGCCTCGGCTTGGGATCAGCGTTATGGGGTCGCGGTTGTTGGCTGTGCGGGGGCGTAAGAGTGGGGAGTGGCGGACGACGATGGTGAATCTGTTGACCGATAGCGATGGCACTCGGTATCTGGTTGCGCCGCGGGGGCATACGCAGTGGGTGCGGAATTTGCGGGTTGCGGGGGGTGGTGAGTTGCGGCTGGGGCGCAAGGTTGAGGCATTTGCCGCGACCGAGGTGGCGGATGCGGACAAGGTGCCGTTGTTGCGGCTGTACCTGCAGAAGTGGGGGTGGGAGGTGGGGAAGTTCTTCGAGGGGGTTACCAAGGATGCCAGCGATGCGCAGCTGGCCGAGATCGCGCCTGGGTTCCCGGTTTTCCGGCTTGCGTAGTGCGACAGCGCAATTCGGTCGAACTCGAAGCGGTCAATGGTTGGCGTGACGCCGGGTGCGCGGAATGCGGCGTTGCGGGGGGCTATGCCGCTTGGCGGTCGGTCGAGCTGATCCGGCGCAACCGCCGCCTAGGAGACTGCTGAATAACTCGGTGTGTTGACCCGGCCCGTAGGGGCGGGTCAACGAGGATGGTGGGGTGCAGGGTGAGGGTGGTTCGGATCCG
>NZ_JBEXLC010000281.1:0-4379 GCF_040609795.1 Nocardia sp. NPDC004604 | reverse complement strand
GCCCTGCGTATCGCCGTGCAGCCGGGCGGCTGTGCCGGCCTGCGCTATCAGCTCTTCTTCGACGACCGCTCGCTCGACGGTGACCTGACCGTCGACTTCCGCGGGGTCAAGCTGGCCGTCGACCGGATGAGTGCGCCGTACGTGCAGGGCGCCTCGATCGACTTCGTCGACACCATCGAGAAGCAGGGCTTCACGATCGACAACCCGAATGCGACGGGTTCCTGCGCCTGCGGCGACTCCTTCAACTGATCTCCGGAAGTCGATCGCCGGGTCCATCCGCGACCCGGCGATCTGCTGACCGCTCGTCCATGATGAGAATCGTGCGACACGCGCTGTTCGGCTGAATATTGGCGGCGGCGGGCAAGCGTATCCGGGGAGACGGGAAGGTACGGTAAAGACGGGGACCTAGTTTCCGAGTCTTCACCGTCTAGCCGCCTACCGAAGGGCTCAGCTTCGTGTCTATCGCCGTGTCCGCGTCCATTGCGACCGACCATCTCATGCGCTTCCCCGGAAGGTTCGCCGACGCGCTGCTGGCCGATCAGCTCGACCATGTATCGGTGAGCTTCCTCGTCGATGATCTGCAGATCCGCAAGGGCGGGGTCGCGGGCAATATCGCCTATGCCATGGGCGTACTGAACCGCACACCGCTGCTCGTCGGCGCAGTCGGCGCGGATTTCGGGGAGTACCGCGCCTGGCTGGAGAAGAACGGCGTCGATTGCTCCACCGTTATGATCTCCGAGCGGGCGCATACCGCGCGCTTCGTCTGCACAACCGATGACGATATGGCTCAGATCGCCTCGTTCTACCCGGGGGCGATGAGCGAGGCCCGCGATATCTCGATCGGTGAACTCGCCGAGGACCACACGCTCGACCTGGTGCTCATCGGTGCCAATGATCCCGAGGCCATGCTGCGGCACACCGCCGAATGCCGCGAACTCGGCATCCCGTTCGCCGCCGACCCGTCCCAGCAGCTGGCCCGCCTCGACGGCGATCAGTCCGTCCAACTGATCGACGGCGCCGCATACCTTTTCACCAATAAGTACGAGTGGGCGCTGCTGCTGCAGAAAACCGGTCTGAGCGAAGAGGAGATCGCGCGCAAGGTCGGCATCCGCGTCACCACACTCGGCAAGGACGGCGTGCAGATCGTCGACCGCGACGGCACCGAGGTGATCGTCGGCGTGGTCCCCGAGGTGAACAAGGTCGAGCCCACCGGCGTCGGCGACGCCTTCCGCGCGGGCTTCCTCACCGGCCACACCGCCGGACTCTCCCTGGAGCGCTCCGCCCAGTTGGGTTCGCTCATTGCGGTTCTCGTCCTCGAGACCATGGGCACCCAGGAGTGGACCCTCAATAAGGACGATGCCCTCGAACGCCTCACCGCCGCCTACGGCCCCGAAGCCGCCGCCGACATCAAGCCCCTGCTCTGACCTTCCTGGACCGCTCGCAGAACGGCCGCATCCACCACGTAGGTGGGTGCGGCCGTTTACGTTGTGCCGCACGCCGATTCGCGCGCGGCAGTGACTAGAGCGAAACGGGGTAGACCGGTTCCTGGATATCGGGGGTGATGCGGTGTTCGACGAAGATGCCGTGCCAGACCATGAAGACGAGCAGGGTCCAGAGGCGGCGGCTGTGGTCGCCGCGGCCTGCGCGGTGGTCTTCGAGCATGCCCTTGATCGCGCCCTTGTCGAGCAGATGATCGGTCTGCGATTCGGCGATCTGCAGATGGGCCCAGTCGTAGAGTTCGGTGCCGCGCAGCCAATGCCGCAGCGGGACCGGGAAACCCAGCTTCGCGCGGTGCAGCACATGCGGCGGGACGATGCCCTCCAGCGCCTGGCGCAGTGCGTATTTGGTGGTCTCCTTGGTAATCTTCTGCTCGTAGGGCAGCTGTTCGGCCACCTTCAGCACCTCGGAGTCCAGGAACGGCACCCGCAGCTCCAGCGAATTCGCCATGGTCATCTTGTCGGCCTTGACCAGGATGTCGCCGCGCAGCCAGGTGTAGAGATCCAGATGCTGCATGCGCGCCACCGGATCCCAGCCGCGCGACTGCGCGTAGATCGGCGCGGTGACGTCCTGATGGGTCCACTCCGGCCGGAATTCCCGCAGCACCGCACGCAACTGCGCGTCGCTGAAGCTGCGCGCGTTGCCGTAGTAGCGCTCCTCGAGGGTGCGTGAGCCGCGGTGCAGCAGGCTCTTACCGCGCGTACCGTCCGGAATCCGCTCCGACAGCCGGCCCGCCAGCTTGCGGACCCCGCGCGGCAGATATTCGAAGGGCTTGAGCGACAACGGTTCCCGGTAGATCGTGTACCCGCCGAACAGCTCGTCCGCGCCCTCACCCGAGAGCACCACCTTGACGTGCTTGCGCGCCTCCTTGGCCACGAAGTACAGCGGCACCAGCGCCGGGTCGGCCACCGGATCATCCAGGTACCAGACGATTTCGGGGATCGCCGCGGCGAATTCGGCGGGGGAGACCACCTTCACGATATGCCGCGCGCCGA
The DNA here is from genome assembly GCF_040609795.1 of Nocardia sp. NPDC004604. Lineage (NCBI taxonomy): Bacteria > Bacillati > Actinomycetota > Actinomycetes > Mycobacteriales > Nocardiaceae > Nocardia > Nocardia sp. NPDC004604. The sequence continues at coordinate 1,887 of NZ_JBEXLC010000281.1, read as the reverse complement.
TCGCCTCCGCGCTCTCGGCCGCCACATCGACCTCGGAGTAGCCCTCACGTTCGAAGCCGGTGGTGAAGGTGATCAGCTTCGGGTTGTGCCGCATGGCCAGCGCCGCGACCGCGGTGGAGTCGATACCGCCGGACAGGAATGAGCCGACGGTCACATCCGCGCGCATGTGCTTGGCGACGGAGTCCTCCAGCGCCTCGGCGATCTCCCGGTAGCGGGCGCCCGCTGAGCCGGGAGCGAAGGCCCGCACCTTGAACTGCGGGTCGAAGTAGCGGGTGATCTTCGGCGCCTCGCCCGCCCGCACGGTCGCGTAGTGCCCGGATTCCAGGCGGCGGATGTCCTTGTGCAGCGTCTCCGGTTCCGGCACGTACTGCAGCACGGTGTAGTGCTCCAGCGCCCGCGGATCCAAAGCATCGGAGAGCCCGAGCGCGGGCAGCAGCTCCAACAGGCTCTTCTTCTCACTGCCGAACGCGGTCCCGCCGGGGCCGGTCGCCAGGAACAGGGGCTTGATGCCGAATGGATCGCGCGCCACGAACAGCTCCTGGGTCTGGGTATCCCAGATCGCGAACGCGAACATGCCGCGCAGCTTGCGCACGGCATCCGGACCCCAGTAGTGGAAGGCTGCGACGATCGCCTCGCCGTCGCCCTCGGTTTCGAAGATCTTGCCGTCCGGGAACTCCTCGGCATGCGCCTTCGCGAGCTCCGCGCGGATCTCGATGTAGTTGTAGATCTCGCCGTTGAAGGTGAGCGCGTAGCGCTCCCGATTCTCGGCCGGACCCCAGCGCAGCGGCTGGTGCGAATGCTCGATATCGATGATCGACAGGCGGTTGAAGCCGTAGATCACATGATCGTCGTGCCAGGTGCCGCGCTCGTCCGGGCCGCGATGGCGCACGCAGTGCAGGGCGTTGTACACCCGCTCCACGACGTCGTCGGTTGCCGCATCAGATGTCAGAAATCCGAGCAGTCCACACACGGCGTCGGCAACCTCGTTTCCTACTTGGTACGGGCACTGGCCCGAATCACTGGGTGGCTGCGCCCGATAGTGGTGGGCGCACAGGGCGAAATCTCGTGTCCGAGTATGCCGCACCGGGCGGATTCGTGTGTCGCGCCACTGGATCGTTCGCGATCACCGGTCCCGGGGACGCCCTCGCATCCAGGGTCCGAAATATTGTGTCCGCCTGCGTCGCACGTGCCGATTCCGGTCGCGGGGCACGCGCTGTACTGCGACGATGTCCGAGTGACCGGACCCGCCTCGGGATCGGTGGAGTGTCGAATCCGACCCGACGTCAAACGGGGCGCCGGTTTGGTCTACGCTGCGTAGTACTCAGGACATTCTTAGGTGGATCGTGCGCCGAAGCGGGCGAGCCGACCGGAATGCCCTGAAACGTGCTTAAGACGTACCGCCGGGCGATCGCAACCCGGGCCGGTGCACTGTCGGAATGTGTGGCGACCAGGAAGGCGTGAGCGTGGCGCACAAGGCGAGCGAAGAGATCGGGGCACGACCCGTGAAGGGTCGGCAGGGCCGCATCCTTCGGCGGGTCGGCTTGGCGGTGTCCTTGGGGATCACCGCGATGCTCGTCTCGGGCTGCTCGATCGACAATGTTTGGCTGCGATTCGGCTGGCCCTCGGGTGTCACGCCGCAGGCGACCCGGATGCGGGAACTGTGGACGTGGTCGGTCATCGCGGCATTGGCGATGGGTGTGCTGGTGTGGGGTCTGACCTTCTGGACCGTCACCTTCCACCGCAAGAAGAAGGACTCCCCGGAGTTCCCGCGCCAGACCGGTTACAACGTGCCGCTGGAGCTGACCTACACCGCCGTGCCGTTCGTCATCATCGCGGTGCTGTTCTACTTCACCGTGGTCGTGCAGAACTACGTGCACGAGAAGGTCG
>NZ_JBEXLC010000280.1:0-4414 GCF_040609795.1 Nocardia sp. NPDC004604 | reverse complement strand
GTTCTACTACGACCCCCCGGAGGGTCAACCCCCGAGCAGCCCCGACCGCCCGCCGCGTCAGAACCGGCCCGAGTCGCAACCCGAGCAGGCCCGCGGTCGAGCCGAACCGCCGCGGGATCTGAGCGCGCTGTCCAGGGAAGCACACGCGGCACTCAACAAGACGGGCGCCGAGTTGCGCGATCTCGGTTCGGCCGACCAGATCGCCGAGCAGCTGATGCGGGATGGACTCCCCGGACAGACCGCCGTGGTGCTGGAGTACATCGATGGTATGGACCGCGCCAGAACGCTCGTCTACGACGGCCGCAGAGTCGTCGAGGTGCGCGATCCGAATACCGACGACGGCATGATTCACGAATTCGTACCGGGGTCGGGTGCTGCCGAGCAGACGCGTGCACTGGTGTATTCGCCGGTGGAGGCCGCGGATCGGGTCGAGGCGGAACAGGCTTTGGGCAGACTGCTCGGCCGAGACGACTCCGACAGGTTCCCCGAGCACTTTCCCGGCGGTATTCCCGACCGGCCCACCCGCGCGGCGACGGCACTGGACTTCGATCCGCCCCGCACCATCGACGGACCGTTGCAGGAAAACGAATGGTCGACCTTGGCGAAGCTGTATCCCAACGAGGTGTCGGGCTCGCGGGGAGCGCCGCAATCGGCCCGCGCCCAGGCACGTGAGGTGTGGGGCGACCGATACTTCCCGCAGGAACCCGTTGCCGCGCCCGAAACACCCGCCGCCTACCTCGCCCGCCACGCTGATGTCGCAATCGCTATGCACTCGGACACTTACCGCGCCGGAGAGTACGACGGCGTCCACGGATGGGTGAATCAGGAGGGTGTCCTCCGATTCCAGATCCGCGCAGCGGAGGGCACACCCTCAGGCCAACAGATGTTCCGAGACTTGATGGCCGTGATCGGACCCGACGTCCGCGCCATCCATGAACCATGGTCGGCGGACGACGAATTCACCGACAATTTGGACACTTTCAATGCGTCCAGACAGGATCTGCTTTCCCCGGAGGATTCGGCACGCCAGACGTTCACGGGCAAGATGGCCATTGCAATGGGGTTCACCGAGGTGACCGTCAACCACTTGGTCGGCCCCGTCGGGGAACACCTCATCGTCGATGTGACGTTTTCCAGGCCCACCGATCCCCCCACGGACTCGCCGAGCGTGGCACGAACTCCCCCAAAGAGCTACACCGCATCCCCAGACGACGCACTCGACCTCCCCCGCGGCCGAACCAGCCGCGCACACAGTGCTCCGGTCGTGCTGTCGCCATGGACCAAGCGAGGGTCACTGATCGAAGGCCCTCTCGTCTTCAACACCCCGCCCGGCGGTACCCCGGGTGTTGGTGCGCACCCGCAAGCCTCCGCCGCGAAAGCACCGAATGAACGCGCGGACCTTGAAGCCGATTCCGCCGTACACGGTTCGGAGGCGGATCCGGTAACTGATCAGCCCACCGCTGTGCCGGGTGCTGTTACTCCGAGTCACCGCGCCGAGACCGAATCGGTTCCCTCTGCGATCCAGGAGTTGTTGAACCGGATCACCGACACCGCGGCCCACGCGGAAATCGAGATGCGCGTCCTCGAGCAATACCAGGGCTATCTGCGTGCCCGAGAACGCTCGATCTACCGGGAGTTCTTGAACAACAGGAAGAGCGACCTGTTACGCAAGGGCACCCCAGCCGAAACCGTCGAATCGCTCGCCGAACAACAGGCGGACGAATTCATCCAGACCGACCGAGCACGCGATATGTTCACTCGCGCCGCCGTACAAAACACCCTGCAGTGGGTGCAGAACGCCAAGATTCCGCTGCTACTCGATGACGCAACGGCATCGCCTCCGGACGGGAGTACGGCACACCGGGACGCAGAACCGACAGTTGAGACCGACCCACCGCTGCCCGAAGCGCTCCGGACAATCCTGGCCGAAATCGACAGCGCCGGAGCCGATCCGACAGTCGCCGAGCAGGCCAAGAACCTGGTACTCGCGCAATACCAGAAGTACCAACAGGTGCCGGAGGCGAGTGTTTACCGCGATTCTGTGGCGAAGCGGGCCGCCGATCTCGCGCAGTACGGCGTTCCCGCCGCAGAGGCCGAAGCTCGTGCCCACCAGGAGGCCGACGCCTTCATGCTCACCACCAAAGCCCGGCGGATGGTCGACGGCGTCGCCGCGAACAACACCAACCAGTGGGTGGCGAGGATTCGGGCACACGCCGAACGCCAGAACTCCAACCTCGTCGACCTACTCGCCGAGATCTACCGGGTTGAGCCCCGTCCTTCGGCGGTTCCTCCTGTCGTTGCGCCCCCGGCTCCCGCCAGCCCGCCTCGGACTCCCCCAGCCGCAGCGAGCCCACTTTCGGCCAGTCCACCTCCGGCCAAACGCCCCAAGCCCCAGGATCTCACAGAGATCCTGGCTCGAATCGACCGCGCCGGTGCCGATTCGGTCGCAACCGAGCAAGCCGAGAACCTGGTACGCGAACGTTACGAAGAATATCTCCCGGTACGGCAGGCGGTCGTTCATCGCGAGTACATGGAACAGCAGAAAGCCGCCTTGCTGGGGAAAGGTGTTCCGGCCGCAGATGCCGAGCGCCGTGCCCGCGATAACGCCGATGCGTTCCTACGGTCCGAGAGGGGGCTACGGGCGGTCAGTAGGATCGCCACTAGCAGCGTGAACCAATTGGTGGACACGGTTCAGGAACGCGCCGAGCAGGCGAACTCCAACTTCATCGATTGGCTTGCTCGGATGTACCGCGAGGCCCACGGTATTCCATCCGAGCCGGTGGCCGGGCTGACCAGAGCGCAACGCGCCCTCATCGACTTTATCGACACCGTGCGTGGCGAGCTGACAGCGGCTGAAACAAGGCTCGCCGCATTGCTGGAGCGACACCCAGACCTCGAGGACAATGGCGCACATTACTGGCTGACGGCTTTCAGATCACAACGCAAGGCACTGACCGAACTGTCCCTTCACTATTCCGAAGGTAAGACGGCTGGCGGACGCCCGGTCACGTCGCGGACGGACACCAGTGATGTTGAAGGACATAGAGCTTTGGTTCGGGGGCTGATTGGTGAGATCCAACTGGCCGAACAGTTCGATCAGATCGATGTCGTCTGCCTACGGGCCGAGGCCGAGATGCCGATGGGACCGCGGATCGACGCGGAAATCGATGTTGTCACCGATGGCAATCGGGTCTGGCGCGAAGCAAAAACCAACAGCATCAATGGACAAGCAAGCAAGGCAGCAGATTTCGATGCCCAGGCTCGTAGACAGCTCCACATCACGTACATGAACCGCGCCTACTGGGTAGACGGCGCTCCGCCACAGATCAAGTGGCACTTCATGAATGGTGTCAATCCGAGCGTGAAGGCCCTGTTGGATGCCATCCGCATAGAGGACGAATCCGGCCGGACCGTCCCCGACCACCACATCGAGGTAATCGACGGTTCCGCCGCCGGACGCTCCGGCAGGTCCCGGGGCGGTCGCAGACACGGGAGGAAAAAAGCAGCCAGCGAGCCGTTGTCCGGTCCGACCGAGTCTCCCGCCGATACCGCGGCCGAAAGCGTCGACGCATCGGTGGCGCACGTCGAAGTGTCCGAAGGCGAGATGTATGTCCTCGCCCTGGTGGCAGGCGGCTCGGAAGGTTCTCTCGGTGCTGTGCTGGGGATGACACCCGCGCAGGTGAACCGGCTGCTCGCCCAACTGGCCGACAAGGTCGGATCCGAAAGCAGTGTTCGCGTGGCATCTCGACGCGACGAATCATCCGGCAACACCGAAGCGTCGCAGCAGGATTTCCAGCTGTCGCCCGTGCAGCTCGAAACTCTGCGGGCGCTGGTCGAAGATCTACCCGACCAAGCGGCCGACGGCATCATCGACGTACCACCGGAAACCGTGCGGGCGTTCCGATCTCACGTCGCGACTCAGGTGCCCACAGCGTTGAGCAAGCGCGAGAGCGAAGTTCTCGGTCTGATCGCGCAGGGAATGTCACCCGCAGAGATCGCCGCGCACCTCGGTCTGTCGCCCAACACCGTGAACGGCTATATCGCCCGCGCAAAGGTCAAACTGCACACCACCGGCATGAGTTCCACAGTCGCTACGGCGCGACAACACGGATATGTAGGCGAAACCGATCCGCCACGCACTGCGGCACCGGACGCCGCCGAAAACAGTGAAAATGATTCCGAATCAACGAGTTCCGATACCTCACCGACACCTGCCGAGACCAGATCGGCCGACACGCCTGTGCGGGCCCGTAGTACGGGTCTGCCGGATGGCAACGAGGCGCTCAACGGTCACAAACTTCCCGAGGTCGACGCGGAGGACGGACGCCCGCCCGGGGGCGGCCGTCCGGGACCCGGCATCCCTCCCGGGCCGGGGGAGTCCTACGTCGGCGGAGTCGATCCTGCCGTACTCGAT
>NZ_JBEXLC010000279.1:0-4788 GCF_040609795.1 Nocardia sp. NPDC004604 | reverse complement strand
TGGTCCCACGTTGTGACACCACTTCCAATGGATGTATTCGAAAATCGTCGTGTCAGAGGATCGAGACGGTCTTGTAGCGGAGGAACTCATCGAGGCCGGTGCGTGCGCCCTGCTTGCCGAAGCCGCTGATCCCGAGGCCGCCGTACGGGGTGTGCGGCACGATCGTCGTCGCACCGTTGACGTAGACGCCACCGGCCTTGAGTCGCTCGGCGACGCGGTGGACCCGGTCGACGTCGCGCGATTCGATGTACGCAGCCAGGCCGTAGTCCGTCCCGTTCGCGAGTGCGATCGCCTCGTCCTCCTCGCGGAAGCGGAAGACCAGCAGTACCGGGCCGAAGACCTCGGTCTGCGCGATGTCGTGCTGCGGATCGACGTCGACCAGGACGGTGGGCCGGACGAACGGCTTATCGGCGAGGTCGCCGCCGGGATTGGTGCCACCGAGGACGACCCGGCCGGCGCCGTCCTGGACGGCACGGTCGACGGACTCGAGGATGCGCTGCTGTGCGCCGGCGTGGATCACCGGGCCCATCCGGGTGGCTGGGTCGAGGGGGTCGCCGAGGGTGTAGCCGGCTGCGATCTCGCACACCCGCTTCACCACGTCGTCGTGGAGGTCTTCGTGCACGACGAGTCGGGTAGGAATGGCGCACGCCTGCCCGGACATCTTTCCGAACGCCGCGAACGCGGCCCGCTGGGCGATGCTGTCGATATCGTCGGCGTCCGGGAACACCAGGCACGCCGACTTGCCGCCGAGCTCCATCAGGGAGGGCTTGAACCGCTCGGCACACGCGACGAGGATCTTCTGCGCCGTTGTCGGGCCACCGACGAAGCTGATCTTCTCGACCAGCGGGTGACGCACCAGCGCGTCACCGGCGTCGGGCCCTCCGGACACGATGTTGAGCACGCCGTCCGGGATACCCGCCTGGCTGGCCAGCTCGCCGTACAACCGGGCCGAGTGGGGCGTCATCTCGGACGGCTTGACGACTACGGTGCAGCCGGCCGCGAGCGGCGCTGCCACTGACATGCCCAGCGACACCAGGGGGCCGTTCCAGGTCAGGATCACCCCGACCACGGCGTATGGCTCGGGGGAGGTGTAGGAGAAGCTGCCGCGGGTTCCGAAGCTCGACAGCATCTGGCCATCGATCTTGTCGCACCAGCCGGCGTAGTAGTCGTGCCATTCGGCGGTCAAGTCGACGCCACCAAGCCCCATTGCCAGGGGCATGCCGTTGTCGATGGCGCTGAGCCGGCCGAATTCCTCCCGGTGCTCCCGGATGAGGCTCGCCAGGCGGTGCAGGGCGGCACGTCGCGCCTCCGGCCGCCAGAATCGCCAGTCATCAGCGGCACCCGCTGCGGCCGCGACGGCAGCCTGGATCTCCGCAGGTCCGGCCATTGGCACGTCCGTCTGGAGGGTGCTGTCGTAGGGGCTGGCGTGACGGAACGTGCCGCCGGAGGCGGTGTAGAGACGCTCCGAGCCGATCCGCAGGTACGGCGTGGGCAACTCATTGGGGGCCGCAGCGATCACGGTGCACCTTTCTGAAACGTCGACACGAACTGGGTCGACCCTTGCGTGTGATCCAGTTCACATCGTATAGGGAGTTGGAACCTCCAACTCGCCGCCACAGATTACAACTTATAATTGACATCATATAGAGCACGGGTCAGAATTGTCCGCAGATGGCGGAATCGTCCGTCTCGTGCACCTGGCGGCTGGGAAGGAGAGGCCAGATGGTCCTCTCGGACAACTCTTCGTGCGCTGCTTCCGGACTGCGGGCCAGCGGCGACCTGGTGGTCGTCAGCATGGTCGGGGGGCTCACTGCGGCGCTCGTCGCGAAGCACTTCGCGGAGCTGGGTGCATCGGTGTCCGCCGTGATTCCCCCGGCGTGCGACCCGGCCATCCGGGATGTCCCCGCACGCTCGTATTGGGACTCGCTTGTGCAGCCGCTCGAGGCCGCCGAGGTGGATGCTGCCCTTGCTGGGGCCGATGTCTGCATCGTGGGCCGTGGCTCGGGAGGATTCGACCTCGCCCGCATCAGCGAGTTGGCCGCTCGCCATCCCAGGCTCGTGGTCCTGGACATCGAAGCCGACGCTCTGTCGGTCGGCAACGAAGACCCTGTCGAGCTCCTCGCGCAGGTGCGGGCGGGCCTGACCTTCCAACAGTTCGCGGGTCGGCCGTATGTACACGGGCACCGGCCTGCCGCGTTCGGCACGGCCCTCACCGCGCTGATCGGCGGCTGGGCCGCGCTGATCGAACGCCAGCGCTCCGGGCGCGGTCAGGTCGTCTCGACGGGCCCCACCCAGGGCATCGCGGCGCTCTACGGCGCGTTGTGGCTCTCGGGCATCGGCACGGACAGCGACCTGCGGGTGTATCCACCGCTGGACGTGAAGCAGCTGATCTTCCGCACCCGCGACGATCGATTCATCCAGCTCGTCCTGGGCGTTCCCGGCGCGCGGGCGACCCTCTACCGGATCCTCGGGCTGCCCGTCGACGGAGTGGATTCCGACCGAGGAGTGCCGGCGGGCCGGTCGGACGATCCGTCCTGCTTCTTCGCGGATTACCACGTCATCGCGCCGCAGGTAGCCCGGATGACCTGTGACGAGCTGCTGGCGCTCTGCTGGGCTCATGGTCTCGGGGCCGAGGCGGTCCTGGCGCCGGGCGAGTGCTGGGACGATCCGCAGGTCGCGGTATTGGACGCGGTCGTCGAGCATGACACCGCTCGGTACGTCGGCCGGCCGGCGACCTTCGTCAACTGGGATACCGGAGCCGGGCCCGGTCATCGACGGCCCGTGCCCGAGGGTTCCGGCCCGCTCGCCGGGATCCGGGTAGCGGACTTCGGCTTGTTCGTCGCCGGCCCCCTGGCCGCCCGCATCCTCGGTGATCTGGGTGCCGACGTCGTGCACGTCGAATCGCCACAGCCGGCGACCAGCGTCACCTCACCGCGCCAGCTCCTCGTCGTCAACCGTGGCAAGCGCAGCATGGTGCTCGATCTCAAGACTGTCGACGGCGCGTCGGCCGCCCGGCGGCTGGTCGCGACGAGCGATGTCGTCATCCACAACTACCGGGTGGGGGTGGCCGAGCGCCTCGGACTCGGTATGCCCGAGGTCTTCGCCGCCAGGCCCGGGGCGGTCGCGGTGCAGATCTCGGGCTTCGGGGCGGCTGGGCCCAAGGCCACGCATACCGGTTTCGACATGGTGGTCCAGGCCCTCACCGGTATCGAGCGACGTGCAGGCGGTCCCGTCGGTGAACCGGTGTGGGTCCGCTCGGTGACAGTGGACTATGCCGCCGGGTTGGTCGGTGCCATCGCCGCGCTGGTCGGACTCCACGACCAGGCCGTCACCGGTGGTGCGATCGAGGCTCGGATGGACCTCCTGCGGTCGGCGCTCTTCCTGACCTCCGACGTACGCCGAGATGCTGATGGCTCGATCCACACCCTGCCGGAACTGCTTGCTGACCTCAGCGGCTTCCATCCCGCGGACTGCATCTATCGCACGCTCGATGGCTGGATGGCGGTCTCGGCGCCCGAGGAACCGATGGCGCAGCGATTCGCCAGCGCAGTAGGCGTCCTCGCCGGGCGGCGCGACACCTGGGGACCCGACGTCCATCAGCGACTGGCCGGACAGATCGCGCTGATGACGACCGACGAGCTGACGTCGGTGCTCGAGTCGAGCAACGTGCGCCACCTGCCCTGCCACCCGGATTCCTGGGACGAACTGGTAACTACCCTGCGCCTGTGCGGTAGTGACCTCGTCGTCGAGGTGGATGACGAGCACGAGGGAGTCCTGACCGGCTGGTTCGGGGCCTTGGCCCGGTTCAGTCGCTCCGACTCGCTGCGTGCCCCGCATCGCTCGGCGCCCCGCCAGGGCCAGCACACCGCTGAACTCCTCCGCGAGCTGGGCGATGGTCGCCCCGGCTCCCGAATCGCGGACCTCTGCGGCGCGGCGGCGCCGGGTCCGTCACCCCTGACCCATGCGCGAAAGGTAGGCGAATGAGATGAAGACCCGCAAGATTCCCGGAACAAATGTCGCGGTGTCGGAGTTCGGCTTCGGGACCGGCGACAACGCCGGCGGGCTGGTGTATGCCGATACCCGCCAGCAGTACTCCCTGGTAGAGGCCGCGCTCATGTCCGGTATCAACTACTTCGATTGCTCGCCCGACTACGGGAAGGGTCTCGGCGAGGCGAACCTCGGTCGGATCCTGCGGGATATCGGCGTGCGTGACCAGGTCATCGTTGCGACCAAGGTCGAGATTATGCCCGAGGAGCTGCACCGGATCCCGCAGAAGGTCGAACAGAGCATCCACGACAGCCTGTTGCGGCTGCGGATGGACCACGTGGACATGCTGTTGCTCCACAACCCGAGCCGTCTCGATCCGAGTCCGAACCTCCGGGCCTGGACGCCGCTGACCCCAGACCAGGTCCTCAACGAAGTCGCTCCGGCCCTGGAGAAGGTGAAGTCCAGCGGCCGCACCCGCCTGCTGGGCGTGTGCGAGGAGCGCAGCGAGCCCGCAGCGGTAATCCCGATCCTCGACAGCGGCCTGTTCAACATGCTGTACGCCTGGTTCAACCTCGCCAACCCGTCCGCCGCGCGGCCTGTCTCCGGACTGCCGTGGAACGAGCGGTACGACGGCTACTTCGAGGCCGCCCAACGCAACAACGTCGGTGTCGGTGTCATCCGTCCGCTCGCCGGCGGCGCACTGACCAAGGCGATCCACGAGGACGGCCCATCCGGTCGGCACCCGGTCTCCGGGGGCTGGTCGCTGCGACCCTCGGCCCACTCGCCGACGCCGTTGCCGCC
>NZ_JBEXLC010000278.1:0-4788 GCF_040609795.1 Nocardia sp. NPDC004604 | reverse complement strand
GGCGCAGGCCGCGTCTGGGTCCCCGGCATCCTGCGACCGGTCATCTTCGCGATCCGGCTACTGCCCCAACCCATCTGGCGCCGGATGCCCCGGTGAACGGCGCACAAAATATCGCGGACCGGGATGGACCGCCGATCTCAGTTGTAGGGATCGGCGCCGATGGGTGGTCCGGGCTCGGATCGGTTGCACGGGAGGCGATCTCGGGAGCCGAGTTGGTATTCGGGTCGGCGCGCCAGTTGGAGTTGCTGCCGGCGGCCATTACTGCGGACACACGGGAGTGGCCTTCGCCATTGCTGCCCGCGCTGCCCACGTTGTTCGATGGCCACGCCGGACGGCAGCTGTGCGTGCTGGCCAGCGGGGATCCGATGTTCCATGGCATCGGGGTGACATTGGCGCGGCTGTTCGGGGCGCAGCGGCTGCGGGTGTTTCCGCAGGCGTCATCCGCATCGCTGGCCTGTGCGCGGCTGGGGTGGGCGTTGGCGGAGGTGCCGGTGGTCAGTGCGGTCGGGCGGCCGGTGGAGACGGTATTGCCCGAGTTGGCGGATCGACGGCGCGTCCTGGTGTTGAGTGCCGACGAGCACACGCCCGGACGGATTGCGGAACTGTTGCGGGGCAATGGTTTCGGGGAATCGACGCTGACCGTGCTCGAACAGTTGGGCGGTCCGCGCGAACGGGTGGTGCGCGATCGCGCGGCGAGGTGGGAGCTTGCGGCGGGTGATCCGCTCAATATCGTCGCGATCGACTGCGTCGCCGATCCGAAACATCGACGGGCCACGCGCGTGCCCGGCCTACCGGACGAGCTGTACGGCGGTGCCGGTCAGCTCACCAAGTCCGAGGTCAGAGCATTGACGCTGGCCGCGCTGGCACCCGCGCCCGGGGAATTGCTATGGGATGTCGGCGGAGGTTCGGGCAGTATCGCGATCGAATGGTGCCGCACCCATCCGAGCTGTCGGGCAGTCACCTTCGAGCGACTCGAACACAGGCGGCGGAAGATCGCCGACAACGCCGCCGCCCTGGGTGTTCCGCACGTCGGTGTGCGCGCAGAGGTGCTCACCGAAGTAGAAAAATCTACCGAATCCGCGCCTCCTGATGCCATTTTTGTCGGCGGCGGCCTGACACAAGATGGCGTATTCGAGACATGCTGGTCCCATCTACGCCAGGGCGGCCGCTTGGTGGCGAATGCGGTCACCGCGGAATCCGAAGCGCTGCTGCTGAACTGGTCCGCCGCGCACGGCGGTGAACTGCGGAAGTTTCAGATCTACCGGGCCGAAGCCCTCGGCAGGTTCACGACCTGGCGACCGCAGCTGCCCATCACGCAGTGGGTCGTCGTGAAAGGCGGCTCGTTCTGAAAACCTCACTTGGTAGGTGAAACGGACTCCATCCGGCGGTAGGGTCGGTGCCCGAGATCCGGACGTTATCGCCGGATCCGTGTCCTATTGGGGAGATTTATGAAGTACAAGAAGTTTGCCGCCACCGCGATGATGGCCGTTGCCGCCACGGGTATTGCGGCGGGTACGTCCGGCGCCGCTCCGGCGGCACCCGCTCCGGCCGTGCAGAACCAGGCCGCGCCCGCGGTACAGGGCGAGGACCATGGCGTGAACTACGCGGTGCAGTTGGTCGACAAGTCGATCGTCGCGGCCGTCACCGGCGGCGCGTTCAGTCTCGACGCCGACCAGAAGTACGTCACGGTGAAGAACACCGAGGGCGCGGTCGTCACCTCGATCCCGCTGCAGGCGAAGGTCGGTGACCAGCTGATCCCGATCGCCGCCACCATCGACCCGTCGGCCCAGAAGCTGACGCTGACCCCCGATGTCAAGCCGACCGCTGCCGCGGCAACGGCCTCCGCCGAGGCCATCTCCTCGCAGGAGTGGTTCTTCAGCGAACTGCAGCGCGCGTCGCTCGGTGCGGTCATCGGCGGCATTATCGGTTTCTTCTTCTTCGGCATCGGTCTGCCGGTGGGCGCGCTCATCGGCCTGCTCATCGCGGGCGGCCCGAACCTGATCAACGCGGGCATCGCCTACTTCAGCGGGCAACCCTGAAAAGTCTGATTCTGGGCGGTACCGGGGAAGCCAGGGAACTCGCCCACATCGCTTCCGGCGAGCGAGGATTCGAGATCGTTTCCTCGCTCGCCGGTCGTGTTCGTGATCCGCTGCTGCCGGAGGGGCCGGTGCGGATCGGCGGCTTCGGCGGAGTCGATGGTTTACGGAAGTGGTTGGTGGCCAACGAGATCGCGGTAGTCATCGATGCCACACATCCGTTCGCGAGCACGATCAGCACGAATGCGGCCAGTGCCGCAACGGATCTCGGCCTGCCGCTACTGCATGTGCGGCGGCCCGGATGGCGCGAACAGTCCGGCGATCGGTGGCACCGGGTGCCCGACCTCGACGCGGCCGCGCAGGCGGTTTCCGGACTGGGGGAGCGCGTCTTCCTGACAATCGGCCGCCAGGGCGTCGCCGCCTTCGCGGGGCTGACGGACCGGTGGTTCCTGATTCGCGCTATCGACCCGCCCGCCGGCGCGCTACCGCCGCAACACGAATTACTCCTCGCGCGTGGGCCTTTCTCGCCCGCGGATGAGTTGCGCCTGCTCATCCAGTACCGGATCGATGTGCTGGTCACCAAGGACAGCGGCGGCGATCAGACCGGCGCCAAACTCGCCGCCGCTCGCTCGGCGGGCATTCCCGTCGTCGTCGCGGACCGACCCGAGTTGCCAGCCGCGGCGATTGTCGCCGAGACCGTCTCGGAGGCGTGGAAATGGTTGCGGGATATCGCATCCGGTCGTTCGTAATCGACTCGATCCGCTGAGGTGAAGCCGGAGTCGCGCGAAACCCTTCCCGTTCTTGTGTGGACGTCGCAGTGCGACGGTTGCGTGGTCACCGAGGCCGCGCCGCCGTGGTTGTCGCGATATGTCCAGGGGGGCGGTTCCAGCGTGCAGTGCCGTAGAAGCTTGCGGGGGCTCTGCTCACCGGCCGAGTAGCTCCGGCAGCTTGTCGAACCAGGCCAGCACCGTGCGCTCATAGCCGATGCCGAATTCGAGGGTGGCACGTTGGTAGGGGGACATGCCGGTGTGCTCGTCGGCGAGGTAGTGGTCCAGACGCTGCTGGTGAACCTCCTTGTTGGCGGCGATGATTCGATCGAGGTGATCGGGATCGACGTGCTTGCCGAACGATAGGGTCAGTAGCAGCGGCACGCGAATGGTCTCCGCACCCGGATCGCGAGCCACCCACTCGAGGAACGCTTCGCGCCCCGCGTCGGTGATCTGATACGGCGTGCGGTCGCGCGCGCCGATCGCACCCTTTTCGACGAGTCCGGCCGCGTCCATGGTGGCCAGCTCTCGATAGACCTGGCTTTGGGTAATGGTCCAGAAGTCGCCGATGCGGTCCTGGGCCTCGGTCACCAGATCCCAGCCCGACATCGGACCGTCGTGCAGAAATCCGAGCAGCGACGCCGCCGTGGAGTTCAGCGATTTGCGTTGTGTCGAGGTGTTCGCCAACAGACTGCTCCTTCCCTTAACGTTCCATAGTGGAATGTTATACGACGCGTGCCGCCGGGCCCTGTATCGGCTCCCATGTCGTGTCGCTAATATACAACTTGTGTCTAAGACGTATTCATCCGCCGAACTCGCCTACCGCGAGGTCAAGGAACGCATCCTGACCGGCGCGTTGCCGGGTGGTGAGCTGATCAGCGAGGGGGAGATCGCCACTGACCTCGGCATGTCCCGTACCCCGGTGCGGGAGGCATTTCTGCGACTCGAGGTCGAGGGATGGATGAAGCTCTACCCCAAACGCGGTGCGCTGGTGGTGCCGATTCCGCCCGCCGAGGCCGAACACGTCGTACACGCCCGCTACGTCGTGGAGACTGCGGCGGTCCGCGCGGTGGTTACCGCAGATCGCGCGGCAATGATCGCCGAACTGCACGCGTCGCTGGATCGCCAGCGCGAGCTGGCCGCCGCCGCGGACTTCGAGCGTTTCGCCGTCGCGGACACCGACTTTCACCGCACCTATGTGGTCGCCGCGGGCAATCCACTGCTCACCGGGTTCTACGACTCGCTGCGCGAACGGCAGCGCCGCATGAACAGCGCTGCGCTGCATCGCGGTTCGACCGATACCGCCCGCATCATCGAGCAGCACACGCGCCTGGCCGAGCTGATCGAGACCGGCGATGTGGCCGGATTCGCCACCGCGCTCGTCGACCATATGTCCGGCGTACACCAACTCGAAATGCGAGGCCTGTAATGGCAACGCTCCTCGCCGTCGACGCCAGGTCGGAGCAGGGCCGGGGCGCGAGACAGTGGTGGGGTGTTGCGGCCGCGATGTTCGCGATCGCCTGGGGCGGAAACGAATTCACTCCGCTGCTGGTGATGTACAAGGGCAATGGACTGCCGGTCACCACGGTGGATCTACTGCTGTTCGACTATGTGCTCGGAATTGTGCCCGCCCTGCTGATCGGCGGCCCCCTCTCGGACCGCTACGGCCGCCGCATGCTGATGCGCCCAGCACCGCTGATCGCCGCGGCCGGTTCGCTGCTGCTGGCCTTCGGATCCGCGTCGGTGCCGCTACTATCGGCCGGACGGGTGCTCTGCGGGGTCGCGCTCGGATCGGCAATGGCGGTGGGAAGCAGTTGGCTCAAGGAACTTTCGCAGCAGCCGTTCGGGCCACAGCTGCCGGCCGGGACCGGGGCGCGACGTTCGGCGATGAGCCTGACCGGCGGGTTCGCCGTCGGTGCCGGTGTGGCGGGGTATATGATTAAAAAACTATGTTACACTGTGTATAATGTTTCATTACTGTTTAT
>NZ_JBEXLC010000277.1:0-4850 GCF_040609795.1 Nocardia sp. NPDC004604 | reverse complement strand
GATGGGGTGCCGAGCATTCGGAGGTTCCGGCGCGACGGTTCTGGGCGAGTTGGACCGGGCGCGCGATCATGCTGCAACCGACCTGATCCAGGATCCCCGCGCAAGCTGCAAAGGGGCTCTTCCCTACGCACGGAGGCCCTGTTCCACCAGTCCCACGAAATCTGTTGTGCCGCAAGCTTGATGGTTTCATGTAGAAGAGTGAGAAGAGTTGAGAGCCCCCGGAAGAGAAAGAAAAAGAAGAAAGAGAAGCCGGAAACCCAAGTAAGACCCCAACTAGAGAACTAGCCGAATTTCCCTTTACAGAATCAAGAGCGGCGCGACAGGCGCGCCGCCCGGTGCACCCGCCCTACCGCTCCGCTCTCGGGCGGGCACCCCGGCGCAGAACCAGGATGGGGAGCTGAACCACTACAACAGTTCCTTCAATGCCAGACCCTGAAGGGCTGCCGCGCCATCCCTTACCGGATGGCTTGCCACGAATCTCTCCGCCATGGCACTCGGTCTGCGGCAATGGGGTTGTCCGATTCGCGGAACATGTGTGACGTGCCGGTCCGCCACTCATGGTTGGTGTTTGGGCTCGGCATGCCATGCGTCGCGATATGCCTCTTGCTCGGCGATCGTCGCTAGCTGGTCCAGCGCTGCGTCGGCAAGCGTGTCCACGAGGTCGCTCGATGTTGCCGCACGCCCCATGCGCATCACGTAGATGCGCCTCCCACCTCCCATGTCACGCGCCATCCCACTCGGATAGGTGTCCCGGCGTGACCCCTGCACCGCGACCATCCATCCTTTCGGCTCGAGCTGGCGGCGCAGCCGGACCAGTGCCTCGAACATGTCCATAGCCGTCGCTGTATACAAATCCTTGCCCAAGAACAGCTCTATCCGGTAGCGCGGCAGCGGCCCGTCGTAGCCGTCGAGCCAACCTCGTACCAGAGCACGCTTCTGCTCGTCACCACGGACCACCAGAATATCTCGATCTTCCAGGAGTCTCGGGTACTCGTTGCTCACCACGTGATCCAACCAGTACTGACGAACGCATATCAACTGCCCGCCAATGCTGTCGGCAGGTCCAGAACGTCCTAGCGCCTCTGGCGCTGAGGGTTTTGTCATGACCGCAGCCCAGGCAAGCGTCTTGAGGAGTGCGTAACCGAGATGTCCCCCCGGCGAGTGGTGCCGACTCTGCACTACCAATGACTGACGCAGCCCGAGCGATCAGCGGCATGTGCGTGCGTTGCGCGACAACCGGCCCCGCCTCGTCGAAATGGCGGGGCCGAGCCAGCAAGATGGCCACCGAGAGGCATGGCAAGAATGCCCCTCGTCCGGGTTGTCGATTATTTGTCGACCTCGACGTTGATCTCGGAGACGTCGTCGACAACGATAGGCTGGAGTGCGCTTTCAGGCTCCACCTCAGGTTGTTCGTTAGATGTTTCGTCGGACTGGACCTCTGTCAGCC
Organism: Nocardia sp. NPDC004604; assembly: GCF_040609795.1. Lineage (NCBI taxonomy): Bacteria > Bacillati > Actinomycetota > Actinomycetes > Mycobacteriales > Nocardiaceae > Nocardia > Nocardia sp. NPDC004604. Next base: position 3,403 of record NZ_JBEXLC010000277.1, on the reverse strand, counting down.
TGGGCACCTCGGTAAGCTCGCTGTCCTGCACCGATTCTTCCGCCATTACTGCCTCCTTCATCCGCAATTACCAACGAAGCAAGCGTAGCGATCGGCGAATGCCCATGTGCGGCAACAGGATGTACTGGACGAACGCACTGAAATCGAGCGGACGGCTCAGGCGCTGCAAAGCCGCTCAGTTCGCCAGATCCGGCAGCTTGAGTGGCGGATGGGCCGGGGTGGTCCACGAGGCCGCATAATGCGGCCTCCACACTCCAGAGGACCGACAGAACCGGACCTACGTTTCTGTGCGCGGCCCAGTCGTGATCCTCAGTGACATGCCTGCTGAGGCAAGGCGCCTCAGAAGCCGAGGATCGAAATACATAGACGGAAAACTTCTGCCAGCCAACGCGGCCTCCACCCGAAGCTCGCCGCCGGGCTCGCTGTGCATCGCCACCGACCTACCGCCAGCACTCATTTCATCCAGGAACGCATTGACCTCGTCTTCCAGGCTCCAACTCGCGCCGACCCGGTGGAAACGATTTTCTCTCAGCCCATTTTCGGGATGCCTGGCCACCTCGGTACGAATTACCGGAATTTCGCGGTCTGAATCATCGATCACGGTCGACTCCTAGACGACATCGATATCGAGTGACAGCCCTAATGACGCCAGAAACGCCAGCGCCGCTGCCGATAACGTGATGGTTGGCCAAATCTCCTCGCCAGCGTCCACAGCAACGGTCAGGCACCCGGTTACTCCCTGATTCGAGAGAACGTGACCCAACCGCGTGGAAACTTGCGCAAGTTTCTCAACGGCACGGTCTACCTGCTCGCCGACCTCTCCGAAGGACACCTCCAGTCGGACAACCCAGCCATCGGAACTCCTACGCAGTTTGGGAGCCGCCCCTTGTTGCCCCGCCCGCCAGTAATTGAACGGTGCCAGTCCTAGCGCCGCGGTCACCTCGTCTGGATCGAATGTGCCGGTCAATTTCAGCGACACGGTCACTTCGGAAAGCTCCTCAGCAGTCATCGCAATCTGATCCCCGTCGATTCTCCTGCACCCGCCCCTCCTTTTGGCTTATAATACACATTTCCCTTTCCATCTTTGTATAGATCGTATCGGGACGGAGGGTCTGGCTTTATATCGTGTGGGTCATGACCGCGAGCCTTGAGTTCCCTTATGTCCCTATTTGTCAGGGGTTTGTCCTGCGCAGGGTTTCGCGTCCGTTCCTCGGTTTGATCCCATTCCGGCTCGCCTTCGGCGGAGTCATCGATCGATGTTATCAGGACTCCAAGACCTGCGATGGTAAGCAATCCACCGGTCGCGAGCGCCCCAGTCGAAAAACCGATTCCTGACAACCCTCCCAAAAAAGTTCCGACTGCCCTGGCGATCGCGGCGGCGGCCGTTTCGAGAGCCACTCCTTCCAACGTCACCGACTGGGGATTGCGGATTACCACTGCCGAGACCGCGATGACTACAGATGCACTTACAACGACAGCCGTAAACTGGGTATTGATATCCGTCCGCATCGTCGATAATGCAGCAGATAGTTTCTCGGTCGATGCGGCGAAATCAGAGGAGGCCAACTCGATATCGCCTGCACTGGTCGCGAGAGTGCGCAGGTGGTCTACCACATATGGGATATCCTCCGGAGCGTCGGAAGAATATGTTTGTTCCAGGCCTTCGGCTACCAATCGCAAGCGGGTCTGCGCGCCGAATACGCTGGTGTGAGAAGCAAAGGTTTTCCACGCCTTCGCTACCCTGTCGAACTTGTCAGTGTCGCTGTCGGGGATCTCGCCACTTGCGACCTGAGCAACCACTTTTTCGTACAAGCCGGGAAACTCTGATTCGAGCCCGCGACTATTCGCGTGTGCCGAGGCGACGCCGATCACCGAGCCAGCGCCGTATGGCAACTCCGTGGGAAGCGCCCTCGGAAGCGTCGGCCTGTCATCCTTGTTTGGGCTCCGATTTGCCTTATACTCGCCGCAGGCCCAATTGTAACCAGCGGCCGTCAGCACGTCCCCGAGTCGCTGCAAAGCGCGGGCAAAATTCGTTGCAAACAGGGTGAACGCACCGACCCGCTCATCGTATCCTGACGCCCAGGCCTTGATCGCTTGATAACCACCCGCCATCCCGCCCGTGGTAAGCAGGACCTTTTGCAGGGGGTTGTACACATCCTGGAATGCCTTGGATATGGCATAACATTCGTCGGCGGCACTGTAGTAGGTTTGCGGCGCGACGCCTACCACGTCATCCCCTTGCCATCCGCAGATTCAATTCTGACGCTTCGGAATACGAAGAATGGGCCGTCTGCGCCGCCCGCTGCATCTGCTCCAGCCCTTCGACCAGTTCGCGTGCTGCCGTCATCCATTCCTGGTGTTCCTCGGCGTAGGCTGTCGCAGCTGTACCTGTCCACTGCCCGCTCTGTATTAGGCCCTGCACTTTTCTTTCGAGTTGATCCAGATTGTCGGAAACGAACTCCTTGAAGCCTCGGGCACGCGCCGTCACATTCTCGATGTGGTCGAGGTCGAACTCGAATTCCGAGGACATGACGTCAGTCCAACTGCAGCGAGTTGTACGACGATGCGTTCGTGCTGTCCCGGTCCTGGTACGTCGCCGCGGTGACGCCGAGCTTCTCCGCCAGGTCAGTGAGCGAGTCCCACACCTTCAGCGCGCCGTCCTGCATCTCGTCCCAGCCGGTGCGATAGGCATCGGCCGCACTGCCCCTCCAAGTACCGAACAGCGCCTGAACCTCCCGGTCCAACGACGTGGAGCCCGACTTCAGTTGCTCTGCAATGTTATACGCGAACTTGCCGATGGCCTTGACTTCGTCCGGCACCACGTTCAGCGACGGATCACCTGTGGTCATGCCCCCTCCTCCCCACTCGATGGCCAGCACCTCCGAGCATACTGACAACCTCAAAGGTCGACAATTTCATCACCGGGCGTCGCGATCGAGGTTGCAAGGATCGCCGGGTTCGATACCTTCAGCGAAATGATCTATCCAGGTAGGAAGCGGCGCCACGAATAGCGCAATCGCGCCGAGAAGCGTTGGTGTCCCATCCTCAAGTAAGACCGGGTTGCTGTGTTCGGCAGGCCAGCATTGAACTCGGATCCGCGTCTGATCCGGCGATCCGAGCCGGTCACCGCCGGCTCGGAGACTCCGGCACCGCACGCAAATCGGCATTTCAGGAATGCTTGTACCGGCTTGGTGGCCGCAGATCCCCACTATCGTTGCGCCGAATCACGGGGCCGTTGCAGGAAGAAACGACATCGTGTCTCCCTCTCCGGGTGTGGTATTTGAGGAGTGTGTAACCGACATCTCACCCCGGACAGGTGCGCGACCTCCTCCCGGCGCAGTCCCGCGACTCGACGGCGCGAATCGGTGGCAATGCCGACCGACCCCGGATCCACCCGGGATCG
>NZ_JBEXLC010000276.1:0-4895 GCF_040609795.1 Nocardia sp. NPDC004604 | reverse complement strand
TTCGCGCTGCGGATCGCCTCGGTGCTCGGCCGCGACGAGGGGTGGCTGGCCGAGCACATGCTGATCCTGAAACTCACCTCCCCGCAGGGCAAGACGCACTACATCGCGGCGGCGTTCCCGTCCTCCTGCGGTAAGACCAATCTCGCGATGCTCGAACCGGCGCTGCCGGGCTGGAAGGCCGAGACCATCGGCGACGATATCGCCTGGATGCGCTTCGGCGCCGACGGCCGGTTGTACGCGGTGAATCCGGAGGCTGGATTCTTCGGTGTCGCACCGGGTACCGGCGCGAAGACCAATCCCAACGCGATCGCCACCATCGATGTCGGTAATTCGATCTTCACCAATACCGCACTCACCGACGACGGCGACGTGTGGTGGGAGGGGCTGACCGAGCAACCGCCCGCGCACCTCACCGATTGGCGCGGCCAGAGCTGGACCTCGGAGGCGGATACCCCTGCGGCACATCCGAATTCGCGCTACTGCACACCGATCGAGCAGTGCCCGTCGGTGGCACCGGAGTGGAACGACCCGACGGGTGTGCCGATTTCGGCGATCTTCTTCGGCGGCCGCCGTGCCGCCACGGTGCCGTTGATCGCGGAATCCTTCGACTGGGAGCACGGGGTGTTCACCGCATCGGTGCTGTCCTCGGAGACCACCGCCGCGGCGGCGGGCAAGGTCGGTGTCGTGCGGCGCGATCCGATGGCGATGCTGCCGTTCCTGGGCTATCACGTCGGGGACTACTTCGCGCACTGGCTGAAGCTGGGTGCCAATTCGGATCCGGCGAAGCTGCCGAAGATCTTCCAGGTCAACTGGTTCCGGCGCAGCGCGGACGGCAAGTTCCTGTGGCCGGGCTTCGGCGACAACGTTCGCGTGCTGAAGTGGGCGCTGGAACGCCTCGACGGCACCGCCACGGCCCTGTGGACGCCGATCGGGCATGTACCGACCCCGAACGCGCTCGACCTCACCGGTCTCGGCGAGGGCTACCGCGATCTCGTCGGCGACGCACTCGCCGTCGACACCGAGGAATGGATCGCTGAAACCCGTTCCATCGATGAGTGGTACGCCACCATCGGCGGCAACCGCCTGCCCGAGGTGTTGCGCGAACAGCTGGCCGCGCTGAAGTTGCGCCTGCTCGGCGCGCGCTGACCGTGCGCAACCTTCTGCCAACCTGGTCGGACTGGAAACCCGCTGTCCGCGCCCCCGGCGCGGATCTCATGGCGGGTGTGATCGTCGCGTTGGTGGCGTTGCCGCTGGCGCTCGGTTTCGGGATCAGCTCGGGCCTCGGCGCAGCCGCGGGCCTGGCGACCGCCGTGGTCGCGGGTGCGCTGGCCGCGGTGTTCGGCGGCTCCCGATTCCAGGTGTCCGGGCCGACCGGCGCCATGACGGTCGTGCTGGTGCCGATCGTGCACCAGCACGGCGCGACCGGTGTGCTCGCGGTCGGTTTGATGGCGGGTGTGGTGCTGGTTGTGCTCGCGGTCGCAGGCGTCGGACGGGCGGTGCGCTACATGCCCGCCCCGGTGATCGAGGGGTTCACCGCAGGTATCGCGGTCGTGATTGCGCTGCAACAGTTTCCGTCCGCCCTCGGTATCGCGCACGCCGAGGGCGACAAAGTGTGGCAGTCCGCGGCCGATGCCGTGCGCCGCTTCGTCGACGAACCGAGTATCGCGACACCGGTGACCGCGCTGGTGGTCGCCGTCGTCATCCTCATCGGTGGACGCTTCCTGCCGAAGCTGCCGTTCGCGCTGGTCGCGGTCACCATCGCCACGATCGTTACCGCCGTGGTCGACCTGGACCTCACGCGGATCGGGACCATCCCCTCGGGGCTGCCCGCACCATCGCTGAGTTTCCTGCACCTGAACGAATTGGGGTCGTTGATCGGGCCCGCGCTCGCGGTCGCGGCACTGGCCGCCCTCGAGTCGCTGCTGTCGGCGACCGCCGCCGACTCCATGTGCGTAGGTACCCGCCACAATCCGGACCGGGAGCTGTTCGGGCAAGGTCTGGCCAATATCGCGGCCCCGCTGTTCGGTGGCGTCCCCGCGACCGGCGCGATCGCCCGCACCGCGGTCAACGTCCGCTCCGGCGCCCGCACCCGACTGGCCGCGCTCACCCACGCGGTGCTGCTGGCCGCGATCATCTACCTGGCCGCACCGCTGGTGGCCGACATCCCCGTCGCGGCGCTGGCGGGTGTGCTGCTCGCGACCACCGTGCGGATGGTGGAAACCGCGTCGCTGCTCACGATTGCTCGCGCCTCGCGTGGCGACGCGATCATCATGGTGGTCACCTTCGGTGTCACGGTCGCACTGGATCTGGTCACCGCGGTCGCGGTCGGTGTGGGGTTCGCGGTCGTGCTCGCGTTGCGGTCGGTCGCGCGGGAGGCCCGCCTCGAGCAGGTGCCTCTGGATGAGAGCGACCATCTCGCCGAGGAACACGAGCTGCTGCGCGATCACATCGTCGCCTACCGGATCGACGGACCACTGTTCTTCGCCGCCGCACACCGGTTCCTGCTGGAGCTGGCCGAGGTCACCGACGTCAAGGTCGTCATTGTGCGCATGTCGAAGGTGAGCGCCCTGGACACCACGGGTGCGCTGGTGCTCAAGGACGCCATCACCAAACTCGAGCACCGCCACATCACCGTACTGTTGTCCGGACTACGGGCCGATCACCGGCATCGACTGACAGCGGTCGGCGCACTACCCGCCGGGGCCGAAGACAGCATCTTCGCCAATACCCGCGAGGCCATCGATCATGCTCGGCGGTATGTGCCGGTGTCGCACACAACCGCCGTGGGGCGATAGTCGAGTAGATGGTTGCAGAATTTCGCAATCAGCGAGATTGGCGGATGGTTATCTGGTAAACCACTTGTCGTGGACGATGCAGTCGTTGACATTCCACGCGCCACTCCGAGTAGCCGGTAGGGGCCGCGCGGTGGGTTGGGTGCGCAAGATCCTTCGGGTCGGTCGGGTCGCCGAGCCCGCGCCGGCCGTGCCACGGGCGGCGGATGTGCCTGCGGCCGTGCGTGGTTCGCTGCAGATCCGGCATGTCGATGCGGGTTCGTGCAACGGGTGCGAGGTCGAGATCTCCGGTGCGTTCGGGCCGGTGTACGACGCCGAACGCTACGGGGCACGACTGGTGGCGTCCCCACGCCACGCGGATGGGTTGCTGGTGACCGGGGTGGTCACCCGGAACATGGCCGAACCGCTGCGCCAAACCCTCGAGGCGACACCACAGCCTCGGCTCGTCATCGCTTGCGGGGACTGCGCTTTGAACCGGGGCGTGTTCGCCGGTGCCTACGGGGTGGTTGGCGCGGTCGGGGATGTGGTGGACGTTGATGTCGAAATCCCCGGCTGCCCACCGCCACCGGAGGCAATCGTCGCCACGCTGCGTTCGGTGACCGGACGGTGAGCACCGCCACCGTGGTGGCCGCCCCGGACACGCCGAACCCGGTGCGCCACAACCGTATCGACGCGACCGTGGCGGGCATCCTCACCTCGGAGCTGGGCGTCGTGGGGGTGGTGATCGGCGCGATCGGACCCGTCGCGATGACCGACACCATCGTCCCGGACTTCCCACTGGTCAACAAGAGCTTCAACCTCTCCTACGCCGGCAACGACCTGTAATGCGGATCTACCCGACCAGGCGGGGAAGATCACCCACAACAATGTGCCGTGGGGCTGGCGGCGCGCGACCTCGACGGTGACGCCGGCATTGACCAGGCGCACGGAGGGGCAGTGCCGAGTCACCGTTGTGTCGGGTGGGTTGCCGGCGTCTCGGGCCAGCCTGTGATCGGCCGGGGAGGACAACACGCAGCGAGCGCGCCGGCGGTCAGCGCCAGCGAACCATGCCCACTTCCGTGGTGGCTGAGTCAGCCGGTGGACTCGACCGCCAGGCTGGGTTCGGACAGTTCCTCGAGCAGTTCGGCCTGCCCGGCGACCACGCCGGTGAGAATGGCCCGCGCCACCGCCAACAGCTCCGCAACCCGCGGTGAAGTCAACGCATACGACACCGAAAGCCCCTCACGCCGCGCGGTGACCAGACCGGTACGCCGCAGAATGGCCAGCTGCTGCGAAAGATTCGCCGGCTCGATACCGACCTCCGGCAACATCTCCGACACCGCGTAGTCGCGTTCACTGAGCAGTTCCAACACCCGAATACGCGCCGGATGACCCAGCGTCTTGAAGAAGTCGGCCTTCATCCGATAGAGCGGTTGGCGTGCATCCGCCATGGTGTCCTCCACCCTCCGAAGAACCAACAGCATCGAGATTGCTTTCTAATCTTAGCAACTCACCAGATCGGTAAAGATGAACGCGACCCCCGGTGTTACCACTCATAATGGAGGGTAGCCATATAACCGGATATTCCTCCGCATGCTCACCGCTTCCGGTGCGGCTTGCCTTCGATAGTGCGGCGGTGGCTGACCCTGCTCACTGTGGGAGATCCCGGCGACGAAGGCCGAGGATCGGCGCAACGCCGCGAACGCGTCGGCGGCCACCAATACGCCGGGCATACGGATCGGCCAGAGTGTCTTGGGTCAAGATCTTGGCAGGATCTGGCTGGTCACATGGTTGATGCCACGGCTGGTGAGGTCGCTCGAGAGCGGTCGGTAATGGCGAGTTGAGGGCGTTCGATCCGGCAACCGACAGCAGCATCAGGATGTCTCGTGAGCGTTCGTTCGCGAGACGCAAGGTGTGGGCTGTCCGGAGCCCTAGTGCGCCTGGTGCGCGGCTGTCGATTCCTGGAAGTCGACGAGTGCTTCTCCGTGCGTCAGCGCCCACTCCGTCAGCATCGCTATCGGCTCCTGGGGCGTCCGGCCGAGCGGGGTCAGGCTGTATTCCACCCGCGGGGGCGCTTCGGCGTACCGCTGTCGATCGATGAGGCCGTTGCTCTGCAGGCGGCGC
>NZ_JBEXLC010000275.1:0-4999 GCF_040609795.1 Nocardia sp. NPDC004604 | reverse complement strand
GTCCGGTATGTTTACGATGCACTGTGGATCGACAGCCATTATTAGGAGTGGAGTTTCGATGGACAGGATCGCAGCGACACCCGACGCGATTCGTGAATTCGGGAACGCCTCGGCGACGATGGCCACTACCGTGGCCGCGCTGGGTAACGTCGACCAGGCCGCCACCATGGCTGCGGCGGTGCCGGTGTTCGGTTTGTTGGGGCAGGATTTCCTGTTCTCGTACGCGGGCGCGCAGCTCAACCACATCACCTCGGTGAACGAGCTGGCCGCGGTGCACGCCGGCACGGCGCTGACGTTGCACGAGGCCGCGGCCCACTACGAGCACACCGACGGCGGCTCGGCCGCGAACCTGGACGACATCGGCCGTCAGGCCTGACGATGTCGCAGCCTTCGCCCGACCCCACGGTGCTGGAACTGCTTCGGGGCAGCAACCTCGCCACGATGCTGGACCAGCCCGTGAGTCACATCCTGCATCAGATGGGCCTGCCTCAGCTGCCGATCATTCCGCCGGCACCGCCGCTTCCGGGCCTGCCGCCGCTCCCGCCGCTGGACATCGGCGCGCTGATGCGCCCGCTGACCGATCTGGCGGGCGCCTTCGGCACCGGTCAGATCGGCACCCCGGCCGTCCATGACGCGCCGGCCGCGCCCGCGCAAACTCCGGTCCCGGCAGCGAATCCCGAGGCCGCCCCGGCCCACAACGGCCTGCCCACCCCCAATGGTGCCGACGCCCCCGGCACCCCGCAGGACTCCGCCGCGCCGATGCCCCCGAATGGCGTGCCCGGCCCGGTCGCCGGGCAGGCTCCCGCGATCGATCCGATGCACGTGCTCAACGGCATCACCCAGGGCCTGCAGATCGTGATGCAGCTGGGCACCACGGCCCTGCAGATCGCGATGCAGCTCTGGCAGAGCGACGGCGCCCAGTCGGCCGCTACCAAAAGCACTGCCGCACAGGTGAACGGCGGCGAGCTGGCCACGCAGAGCGGCGGTCAGCAGGCCGTGCTCGGCAACGCCGCCTTCTCGATGTTCACCGGGAACGCGCTGATGGCGGGTGTGGTGGGCCAGTACGCCACCACCACCGCGATGGTGGCGCCGTTCCTGGTTACCCCGCCTGGTCAGGCGTTCCTGCTGTCCTCGACCATCGAGGCGATCAGCGAGGGCCTTGCGGTGGTGGGTAAGACGCGCGCCGAGATGGCCGTGCACTCGGTGAATATGGCGCACGTCGGTACCAAGATCCCGATCACCGGCGCGCCCAAGGGCCTCAATGCCCAAGGTCTGCAAGAACTCATGCAACTGGTGCAGCCGCTGGCACAGGTGGCGCAGACCGGCGCCCGGGCCGCGCAGCAGTTGCAGACCGCGAACACCTCGCTCAGCGCGCCGAAGTCGATCGATGCGACGCAGAACGATTCGATGTCGCCCGCGTCGTTCCCCGGAGGGGGCGGCGTGCCAGGTGGTCTCGGTGGTGCTGGTGTCGGTGGCGGCGGTATGCCGGTACTGGGCGTCCCGGCCACGTCGTTGAGCCCCTGGACCGGCACCAGTGCCACGGGTGCGCCCCGCATACCGACCCAAACGGCCGCGGCCGCAAACCTTTCCGCACTGGAGCCGATGTCGAGCCCGGTCTCGTCCGGTGCCTCGCCGGGCATGCTGCCGACGGGCGGTGCTGCCGGCGCCGCCGCCTCGGCCGTGCGGGATACCGGGCAGGCGGCGCACCAGGCGAATCTGGTGACGGGCAGCAACGGCGACGCCGTAGTCGGCCCGGTCGTCGGGGTCACGCTGCCGGTGGTAGGCGCCGCAGGCAAGCAGACCGCTGAACCCCCGGCGGATAAGGAATTCACGCTGTAACACTCCGGCGGTGGACCCACCGACCTGAGTTCATAACAAATGAGGGAGGTCGTCATGGCCGGTACGGATAATTTCGACGGGGTGTATTTCGACCCCGCGGCGGCGCGTGGTGCGGCCGCCGGCCTGGACGGCTTGGCGCAGCGGCTCGAGGACGAGCTGCGAGCCGCTGAGCCCACGCTGACCGTCGCGCCCGCGGGCGCGGAGGAGGTGTCGTTGCGCGCGGCGCAGTCCATGAACGGGGTCACCGACTCCTACACCACCAGCGCCGCCGCCGGGGTGCAGGAGATCCGGAAGCTGGCCGCCGCACTGCGCGCCCAGGCCGGCCACTATGAGCAGATCGATAGCGACAGCGCCGCGCACGTCGCCCGATCGGTCTGAGCCGCAGCGCGATTCGGACAAAGGGTTACCGACGATGATCGAGTCACCACAGCCCGGGTTCACCGGTGTGGTCTGGGAGGCGCGCGAGGCCGGTCGGCTCGCGCGCGAGCTGACCACCGGTCCGGGTCCCGTGCCGATGGCCGAGGCGGGCGCGAGCTGGTCGCGGCTGTCGCTCGCCTTCGGTGCAGCGGTCGTCGAGTACCAGCAGATCCTCGCGGCGCTGCAGAATGCCTGGCAGTCGCAGGGCAGTAATGCGGTGCACGAGCGGATCAGCAAGTTGCGAGACTGGCTGGCCGACGCCGCCGCCCAGGCGGCAAACAACGCCACCCGGGCCGCGAGCCAGGCTGCCGCTTACGAAATCGCCCGGCTGGTGATGCCGAACACTGCCGACATCGCCATCCTGGAGGCGGTGCAGCGCTCGCTGGAGCAGATCGGTACCGCGCTCGGCGCCCCGATCAAGGCGGTGGCGGCAACCACCGAAACCGACGCCGATGTCGCGAAGGCCGCGGCGTCGCGGGTGATGCGCACCTACGAGGCGGCGACCGAACCGCTGGCCGAACCCTGGACGCAGGCACCGCCGCCGGCACTCACCTCCGGTATCGCGCTGGCCGCGGAACAGGCTGCCGCCCAAACGGTCGCGACGCCCACGATGTCCTTGGGTGCGCTGCCGGCCATGCCGAACTTCACCCCGCCCACGTTCACCATGCCGCCGGTACAGACGGTGTATCGGGCGCCCTCGGTGGCGCAGACCCGGACTACCACGGAAGCGCTGGTGACACAGTCGACTCCGGTGACCACCGCGTCCGCGAGCAGCAGTCCGATCGCCTCGCCGATGGCTGCGGGTGCCCCGGTCGGCGGCACCGCGGCCGAGCATCGGTCCGGTCTCGTCAAGGAAACCACCACGGGCCGTGACGAACTCGGCGTGGACACCAGAATCGTCAGCGCCCCCGCGGTATTGGGCGGGGTGGCCGCACCGGCTCCGCCGGTCGAGCCGGGTGCTACCGGTACGGGTGCGCCATGACGACGCTGACCAACGACGGTCTGTTCGCGGTGGCCAAGCGCCTCGGGGTGCAAACTCTGCCGGTGGTGCTCGCCGTTGCGCCGCAACATGATTCGTATAACGACTGGCGCGATGCGCAGGAGCGGGCGACCGCGGACCTGACCGCCGCCGGTGTCCTCGACCCCTATGGCGAAGTGGAATCCGAACTGGCTCTGGCGTTGTTCGCGTTGTCTCAGCCGGATCGCGAGATCGTCGCCCGGATCTATGCCACCGCACCGGAATCCGCGGACGCCGAACCGGAATCCACGCCCGAGCAGCCGACTGAGCTCACCCGCCCCGCCGGCTTACCATCCGCCAGGGTGGTACGCGTCTGCGTGGCCCGGCGCGGCGAACAGCATGCCGCGGCCGTGCGCACCGGCGACAGCTTCGACATCGAGGCGATCTGGTCCGACGGCTCGGGCACCGCGCTGGCCCGCCCGCTGCTGCAGGCACTGGGCGCGGGCACGCCTGCGGATGTGGCGACTTTCAGCGCCCCGGCCGACGAACTGGCCCAGCGACTGGACGAATCCACCACGGCCGTCGATTACGCCGATGCCCTTTATGCGCTCGGTGTCGCCGACCGCGATGCCACGGTATTGGGCCTGGCATTCGCATCCTGCCGCGGTTATGCCGAAATAGTGGCCTATGCGCACGAGGACGGTTCGACAATCCGTTCGCCCGGCGCGATCGCCATTTACGAAACCGGCCGCGGGCGAGTTCTCGTCACCGCGGGAATTGCGCCGGACCAGCAGCTTTGGTCCACCGTCGCACCGGGTACCGATCGTCGAATCGCGGAAGCTCTTTCCACGGTGGTCGAGATGTTGCCCGGGGGAAGGTGGCTGACGGACTGATTCCTGCGAAATATGTATGCATCTCCTATTTCGACGGGCGATCGGACTTTGATCGCCGAGATTGAATTCAACGATGAGGAAAGGTTCGGAAAATGGTGAACTTCATGGGCGGTGGCGACGTCGTCGCCCTGGACCACGCACAGCACAAGAATGTCGTCACAGACATGCACGATGCGATCAACCAGATCAAGAACAAGATTCAGGAAATCGAGGACTCGGCCGATCGCGCCAAGGCGGGCTGGAGGGGTGACGCGAACGCGTCGTTCCTGAAGGCCGCGACCGAATGGCACAACGAGGCTGAAACCCTGAAGGGCAGGCTGAACGCGCTGAGCGATGCCGTCGACAAGGGCGGTCACACCATCACGAGCATGGACCAGCAGACCTAATTCTGCGGTTCGCGCCCACTTTACGGAGTCGATCGCTGACGAGGCGATTCCGATCAGAAATTCCAGACTCGAAACGAGGTTTCACACATGGTTGACATTCTTTACGACCCCGCCACTATGACCGCATTGCATGATGAACTAGAGGGTGCGCACAAGGATCTGAACCACGAGGCCAGCAACCTGGTCGACACGGCCAAGCGTTTCCACCAGGCCCTGCAGGGTGATCAGGCAAAGGCCGCCTTCGACGGCGTCTTCAAGAACTGGTCCGACGAGTACGACAACAACCTGGTCGTGCTGCAGAAGCTCTACGACTCGGTCAACGACGCGATGCATCGTGCGCGTCAGGCCGACGGTGTCGTCGCGGACGGCTTCTCGGGTTTCTGAGTTCGCACAGCGTTATAGCGTGGGGGGGGGGGGGGGAATTTAGAAGAACCCCCCACCCCCATAAGGGGGGTGATGAGAAAAGCGTGGGGGGAGGGAAAAAGATTATAAAAAAGGGGGATAGA
>NZ_JBEXLC010000274.1:0-5054 GCF_040609795.1 Nocardia sp. NPDC004604 | reverse complement strand
CCATATACCAACGCAGACAACAGCTTTCACAAACCAGCTGAGGGTGGCACCGCACAGCGATGCCACCCTCAGCTCACTTCGACACACAACCTAGCAGGACCGTCCGATCGACCGGGTCGAGCGCCGCCCGATCGGTCGCCACATCGGCCGCCAATAGCGGCATCATCAGCGGTTTGGCGATCCACTGCAGTTTGTCGCGGCCGGTGACCGCGCCGTACACAGTCGTCGCCGCCGCCGCTAGAAAAGCGGCGCGAAAAGGACGCCGCAGCGTGAGCGACGGGCCCGGAGGCGGTAGCTGGCGTGGCCACGTAGGGACCCGGGAGCGCTGCAAATCAGACACGGTCAGAAGCTCGACTCTTTCGGGGCGGGCGGCAGGGTGACGACTTGGCCCGCATAGCTCAGCCCGGCGCCGAAGCCGAGCAGCAGCGCCGTCTGGCCCCCCTTGGCCTTACCGGTCACCAACATCTCCTCCATCGCCAGCGGAATGGACGCGGCGGAGGTATTGCCGGTGTTCTCGATGTCATTGGCCACCGGGATGTCATCGGACAGCCCGAGGTTCTTCTTCATCAGATCGTTGATACGGGCATTGGCCTGGTGCGGAATGAAGACCTCGATGTCCTCCTTGGACACCCCGGAAACCTCCAGCGCAGAGGCCAGCGCGCGCGGCAAAGTGACCGCGGCCCAACGGAATACCCGCGGACCCTCCATCCGCAGCGACATCCGGCCGATGGGCTCGATGGCCGGATCGGTGCCCTGCAGCGTCTGTGCCCTCTGCATGTACTCGAGGAAGTCGACATCCTGCGCGATCGCCGATGCGTTCTCGCCGTCGCTGCCCCAGACCGTCGGGGAGATACCGTTCTCCTCACTCGGGCCGACCACCACCGCGCCCGCGCCGTCACCGAAGATCATCGCGGTGCCGCGATCGGTCGGATCGAGTCCGACGGTCATCGTCTCGGCGCCGATGAGCAGCACATAATCGGCGGAGCCCGCTCGGATCAGATCCGCGGCGACACCGAGGCCGTAGCCGAAACCGCCGCAGCCGGAGGTCAGGTCGAAGGCCGCGATACCGTTCATCCCCAGGTCATCGGCGACCTTCGGGGCGCCGTGCGGGGTCAGCGTCAGCCAGCTCGAGGTGGCCAGGATGAGGGCACCGATCTTGGACCGGTCGATACCGCTATTGACGATCGCGCGCTCACCGGCGGCCGCCGCGATCGACTGCAGCGTCTCGTCACCGCTGATCCACCGGCGGTTGCGCACGCCGGTGCGCTCGTAGATCCACTCCGGGGTCGAGTCGAGTACCTCGCACACCTCTTCATTGCTGACCAGGCGTTTCGGACGGTAAGCACCGATACCGAGCATCGCGACATTCGCACGACTCTTATTGACTGCAATGCTCACCACAGGTAACTCACACGACCCTTCACTGTCTCCGAACGCCGCACTGCGCTCGGTGTATACGTCCCCTTATCGGGTCGTACCGCCACCGGCGTTTCAGCTGATCGGAAGCTTCGACCACCAGCGATAGCGACCCGGGTCCGCATTCGCAGCTTAGCCCAGTGCGAGATCCTTCAATCCGAGGATGGACCGGTACTCCAGCCCCTCGGCCGCGATCACCTGATCCGCACCGGTCTCCCGATCCACCACGGTCGCGACGCCGACCACGGTGGCGCCCGCCTCGCGCAGCGCGCGCACGGCGGTCAGCGGCGAGTTGCCGGTGGTGGTGGTGTCCTCGACGACGAGCACCCGCTTGCCGACGATATCCGGGCCCTCGATCTGGCGCTGCATGCCGTGGGTCTTGGCGGCCTTGCGCACCACGAAGGCATCGATCGGGCGGCCCGGCGCGTGCATGACGGCGAGCGCGACCGGATCCGCGCCCATGGTGAGACCGCCGACGGCCTCGAAATCCCAATCCGCCACGAGTTCGCGCAGCAGCTTGCCGATCAGCGGTCCCGCGCCGTGGTGCAGGGTGGCGCGGCGCAGGTCGACGTAGTAGTCGGCCTCCTTGCCCGAGGACAGGGTGACCCGGCCGTGTACGACGGCGAGTTCACGCACCAGCGCGGCCAATTTGTCGCGGTCGTCCGTCGTGACGGCCGCATTGCTTGCCTGGTCGATCATCTGTATTAAGTCCTTCCGCGTGCGTTGAACATGCCGCGATTCAGTCGGGCCGCCAGGGTCCGCGGGATCATTCCGGCGGCGGTGGTGAGCACTTTGTACTGCACACCGGGCACGCTGAGCACCCGGCCCTTCTCCAGATCATGCAGCGAACCGGCGACCACCTGCTCGACGCTCAGCCACAGCTGCTTGGGCAGCGACGACATCTCGATGCCGGCCCGCTCATGGAATTCGGTGTGCACGAATCCTGGGCACAGGGCCTGTACTCGGACACCGGTTCCGGCCAGTCCACCCGCCAACCCTTCCGTGAAGGATACGACGTAGGCCTTGGAGGCCGAATAGGTCGAGCCACGCCCCGGGATCAGACCGGCGACGCTGGCGACATTGACGACCGAACCCTTGGCGGCCGCGATCATCGCGGGTAGCGCGGCCCTGGTCAGCTGCACCACCGACGTGACATTGACGTCGAGCTGAGCCTGCACCGCCGCGGGCGACTGGGTCCAGAACTCCCCCGACTGCCCGAATCCCGCATTGTTGACCAGGAATTCGACGCCGTCGGCGGCGCGCGCCGCAACCCGCTCTCGATCGGCGGCCTCGGCCAGATCGGCGACCAGCACCTCCGAGCGGGTGGCGAATCTTCGTTCCAGCTCCGCGGCCAGCGCGTCCAGCCGCTCCTTGTCGCGGGCGACGAGAACCATGTCGTAGCCGAGGGCGGCGAGCCGCTCGGCGAATCCGTGCCCGATGCCGGAGGTCGGTCCGGTGATCAGTGCGACGGGGCGGATCGCGCCGGGCAGGCGCGCAGGACTATCACTCCCGCCGGTCACCCGACCACCGCCCCCGATCGAATCGCTATGCGATGCTGAGTTCATTGCACAATCCAGCTAGAAGGGGCCCATGGGCTGATCTTTTCGAGCGACCTGCAAGCAATCGCGACGGTCATCACTGCGGCACGGGTCCCTGGTACGGACGGAATCCAGGGTGGAACGGACCGCCGGGCTGTTCCGGGTGCTCGGCGGGCGGCCAATCGTCCTCGTCCGACTCGGGCCGGATGGACTCGGGCTGGGCGGGTTTGCGCGCCGCCGGACGGTCATCCGACGGCCAGTTGTCCTCCGACTCGGCTGCCCAGCGGTCATCGCGGGCCCGCGAGCGGGAGTCGGGGACCACGGCGAGGCTCGGGCGGCGCGGCGGTTCGGGAGCCGCGGCCGGTTCGTCGTCGTAGTCGTCGTAGTCGGAGTACTGCGACTCCTGGTACTTCGGCCGATCGAAATCGCCATCGTCATAAGACGATTCGTCGTAGGACGAATCCGACTCGGCGTAGTCCGGATCGTCGTGGTCGCCCTTGCGCAGCTCCGGCGCGGCGCCCCGACTCGCACCCGCCGGCGGATCGGCCTGGTCCGACGCGGCCGAGCGCGATTTGCGCGGATGCGGCCGACCCGGATCGTGACCACCCGAGTCCACCCCGCGCACCTCACTGACCGGCGGTAGCACATGCAACAGACCCGAAAGCCGCAGCACCGCATCGATGGCGGTCTCCCAATCCTTGGCCGCCGTACCGACATTCAGCATGCCGAGGGTCCAGTTGCCCTCACTCCAGAGCATCTGCACGGTATCGGCCAGCGATTCGATGAAGGCGACCATGCGCTGGTCGACGGCATGCCTGGCGATCTCCGGATTGGTCGCGAACACCACCCGGTCGCCGATCGCGCCGAGTAGCTCCAGATCGGCGTCCTTGGGTGGCGAGGCGGTCTTGAGCCGCATATCCACATCGATATCCGAACCGATCTGCCTGCGCACCGCGACCAGTGTCGCCGCATCCTCGAGATCGAAGAGGACGAACTTCTCGCCCTTGCGGATTCCGGACACCACATCCACCGCGGATAGATAGCCGAGTTTGGCCAGCGCACCGCGGCGCCAGGTCGACGCGAGCGCCGGTTCCACCGACACATACGTATAGCCCTGGGCCTTCGCCCAGACCTGGCGCGCATGACCGGTCCGCCGTCGCTGGACCCGATCGAAATAGAGCAGCACGATCGCACCAACGAGCGCGATCGCCGCCAACCCGAACCACATTGCCGTCATCGTCGCCTACCCTAATATGCGCAGTCGGACGGAGTCCGACATAAGCCCCGCGCCGGGCCGATCGAAGGTGCGGCATTCGACTATCGAGCCGACCGAGCGCCTGCGCGTCCCTGTCCCGGGGTTGCTCGGGTCGCCCATATTCTTCCCCCGCTGCCGTCTCACCGCGTTCCTCCCGGCAGTGCGGTGCTGATGATGATCTTCGCGTCGATCGAGCCGTCGGCGGCCTTATCGCCCTGCACCATGACCATGTCGCCGACCGGCAGATCGGCCGCCTTGCCGCCTTTCAGCGAGATCACCTGGGTCTTATCGGTGGTGCGCACCGTGACCTTGGAGCCGCCGAGAGTGTCCAGGGTCAGCTGGCCGCCGGAGTTGGCGGAAATGGTGCCCATGGTCGCGCCGAGGTTGTCGATGCCGCCGAGCCCCGGAAGGCTCGGGATGGCCTGGGTCGGCGTCGGCTGACCCGATGGGGCGGGACCGGTTGGGCGGCCCGCGGTCGGCAACGCCGAGGTGCTCGCGGCGGTGCTCGACGACGAATCCTTACCGCCCAGCACCACACCGGCGACCACACCGACCGCGCCGATCAACAGGACCACACCGAGACCGAGGGCAATCCACAGGGCGGTATTGCGCCTACGCGGCGGCTGCTCGTCGGGCGGTAGTGAGGCGCCCGGCGGACCCGGCGGGTACTGCGCGCCCGCTTGGGGATACGCACCGACCTGGGTCGGATCCTGCCCCCCGGCCCACGGTTCGCCGTACGAGCCCCACTGCTGCCACGCGTCTCGGCCCGCATCGGGGCGTACTCGATGATGTCACCCGCCACGTATACGATCGCCGCGCCCACAGCGGGTCGTTCATAGTTCTCA
>NZ_JBEXLC010000273.1:0-5130 GCF_040609795.1 Nocardia sp. NPDC004604 | reverse complement strand
CGCTGCGACGGACCATTCGGCGCGGTCAAACCATTCGACGCACCATCCTGATTCACCGCCGAACCAGCCATCACCGCCAAAACCTGATGACCATTGCGGCGAGCGTCGGACAACCGCTCCAACACCAACACACCGGCCCCCTCGGACCAGGCGACACCATCGGCGGCATCGGCGAACGACTTACTCCGCCCGTCCGGCGAAAGCCCCCGCTGTCGACTGAACTCGACAAATACCTCAGGCGTCGCCATCACCGCCACACCACCGGCCAAGGCCAGATCGGATTCGCCCGACCGCAACGACTGCGCGGCCAGATGCATTGCCACCAGCGATGACGAACATGCCGTATCCACGGTGACCGACGGCCCTTCCAGACCGAGCACATACGAGACTCGACCGGAAGCGATGGATCCCACGTTCGCATTGGCCGGATAGTCGTGATACATCATCCCGGTGAAGACCCCGGTCGAACTGCCACGCAGCACGGTGGGATCGACACCGGCCCGCTCCAACGCCTCCCATGAGGTCTCCAGCAGCAGAAACTGCTGCGGATCCATCATTGCGGCTTCATTGGGGCTGATACCGAAGAACGCCGGATCGAACTCGCCGGCCGAGTGCAGGAAGCCGCCCTTACGCGTGTAGGAGGTGTGCGGTGTCTCGCCGGTGGGATCGTAGAGACGTCCGATATCCCAACCTCGGTTCACGGGGAATTCCGACGTCGCGTCGGTCCCGTCTACGACCAAATTCCACAGAGCCTCAGGCGAATCGACACCCCCCGGGTACCGGCAGGCCATACCGACGATCGCAATCGGTTCGTCGTCAACAGCTTTGGCGGCAGTGACCGCGACGTCCCGCCCGGTGCCGGTGAGCTCGCCGGCCAGGTAGGTGGCGAGAGTCTGCGGAGTCGGATAGTCGAAGACCACCGCGGCCGAAAGCGACAGGCCAGTGGCGGTTTTGAGTCGGTTGCGCAACTCGACGGCGCCCAGCGAATCGAGGCCGAGGTCCTGGAACGCGCGATCGGGATCGATCGCGGACGCACCGTCATGACCGAGCACGGCCGCGACGTGCGTGCGCACGGTATCGAGCACCACCTGCCGCTGCCGATCGGCGTCCGAACCGGCCAACCGCTGCCGCAGACCCGACACTACCGCCGAAGTCGCCGCCGGGCGCCGGGCCGCCGCCGGCGCCAGCTCCCGCAGCAACGGTGGCAGTAGTCCGGCATCGGCTCGGGCGCGGATCGCGGCGGTGTCCACCACGGCGATCACCGCATGTGCCCCGTCCCGTTCGAGTACCGCATCCCATCCGGCCAACGCCTGCTCATCCGAAATCGCGAGGAAGCCGCCTCGACTCATTCGGGCCACATCGGTCTCACCCAGATGTCCGGTCATACCGCTCGAGCGTGCCCACATACCCCACGCCAGCGATTGGCCGGCCAGCCCCCGTGCTCGCCGGTGCGCCACCAGCCCGTCGAGGAAGGTGTTCGCGGCGGCGTAGTTGCCCTGTCCGGGTCCACCGACCGTGCCCGATACCGAGGAGAACACCACGAACGCCGCCAGATCCAGCTCCGCGGTCGCCTCGTGCAGATGCCAGGCAGCGTCCACCTTCGGAGCCAGTACCGCGTCCACCCGCTCTGCGGTCAACGACGCAATGACCCCGTCGTCCAGCACACCCGCGGCATGGATCACAGCCGTCAAGGGCCACTGGGCGGGTACTTCGGCCAGCAACCCGGCCACCGCGTCGGCATCGGTGACATCACAGGCCACCACGTGCACCTGTGCACCCAATTGCGCCAACTCGGCGCACAGCGGTGCCACACCCTCGGCCCGCGGACCGCTGCGGCTGACCAGCAGCAACGACCGCACCCCGTGCTCAGCCACCACATGCCGAGCCACCACCGCGCCCAAACCACCTGTGCCGCCGGTGATCAGCACCGTTCCCGTGCCGAAGGCGGAAGCATCGCCCGGTACGGATGGCACCGTGGTCGCGGGTCGGGTGAGCCGAGCGGTATGTGTGACTCCGGCGCGCACGACCACCTGGGGTTCGCCCACGGCCATGACAGTGGCCGCAAGTTGCTCGTCGATGCCGGTGTCCGCATCGACCAAGACGATTCGGCCCGGATCTTCCGTCTGCGCTGTACGCACCAAACCCCACACCGCGGCACCGGCGAGGTCGGTGAGGTCTGCACCGGGCAGCGCGACCGCGCCGCGCGTGGCGATCAACAGGGTGCTGGAGGCGAACCGGTCCTGCTCGAGCCATGCCTGTACCACCTCGAGGATCCGCACGACTTCGGTATGGGTGGCGGTCACCACGTCGGTGCCGGTGTGTCCGTTCCACCCGAACCCGGCCTCGATCACCACCACCGGGGGTATCGGCGACTCCGGATCCAGGTCCCACCACCCCACACCCCCATCTCGAGGTGTTACATCCACCACCGCGGCCCCGGACGCGGTCGGCGACCACACCAGTTCCAGTACCGGATCGGCCACGCCTGCGGCAGCCGCGGCGAGTTGTCCGAGTGGCATCGGCCGGGTCTGCACCGATCCCGACAGCACCGGCTGTCCCTGCTCATCGGCTACCGACACCGACACCGACGATCCGGTCGGGGTCAGACGTACGCGCAGCACCGACGCCTCGGCCGCGTGCAGCGACACCGATTCCCACGAGAACGGCAGTACGACCTGCCCGGCCGCGACCGTGAACGGTGAATCCGGCTTTCCCGCAATGCTTTCGAGCACACCGGCCAACACTCCCGCGTGCAGGGCGGCATCCAGCAGTGCCGGATGGATGCCGAATCCTTCGCCTCGCACCCCGGTGTCCACATCGACGGCGATCTCGGCGAACACCTCCGCACCGCGTCGCCACAGCGCCCGCACACCCTGGAACGCCGGACCGAAGTCGTAACCACGCGCCAGCAGCTCCGGGTACGCGGCAGCGATATCGATACCACTCGACTCGGCCGGCGGCCATGCGACCGGTTCGCGTTCGGTCATGTCGTCGCGGGTGGTCAGCAGGCCCCGCGCGTTCAGTACCCACTGTTCGTCGCGGTCGTGTTCATCGCGGGAGTAGATCGATATCGGCCGCTGCGGGGACTCATGTTCGGGCCCGCCGACGACGACGTGGATCTGCACACCGCCCGCCGCGGGCAGCAGCAGCGGCGCCTGCAGCGTCAATTCCTCGATCACCGGGCACCCGGTCACGGCGCCGGCACGCAACGCCAACTCGACAAACCCGGTGCCCGGCAACAACACCGACCCGGCCACCGCATGGTCGGCCAGCCAGGGCTGTGTCGCTACCGACAATCGGCCGGTCAACAGCACGCCACCGGACTCGGGCACCGACACCACCGCGCCCAGCAACGGATGCTCCACCGCACCCAAACCCACGGATTCGACACCGGCCGTGCCGGCAGCGGGGGCTAGCCAGTAGCGACGGCGCTGGAAAGCGTAGGTGGGCAACGACACTCGCGAGACCGAGCGGCCGGCGAAGAACGCCCGCCAGTCGACATCGACACCGACCGTGTACGCGTGCGCCAAGCAGTTCACGAACTGCTCGACCTCGGCGTGCCCTCGACGTGCTGCGGCGACCACCAACGACTGCGCTTCGATATCTTCCGGCAGGCATTGCCGGGTCATGGCCGTGAGCACCGCATCCGGACCGATTTCCAGGAATCGACGCACGCCCGAGGCCGCGAGGGTGTCCACGCCCTGAGCGAACTGAACGGTCGCCCGCACCTGCTGTACCCAGTAAGCGGGTTCCAGCACTTCATTGCCGGCGATCCGGCCGGAGAGATTCGATACCAGTGGAGTCTGCGGGCGATGGTAGGTCACATCCCGTGCGACAGACTCGAACTCGGCCAGCATCGCATCCATCCGGTGCGAGTGGAACGCATGCGACACCGTCAACCGCGATGTCTTCCGCCCACGGTCGGCAAACCTCTGCTCGAGTGCCGTCACCGCGTCCTCGTCGCCGGAAACCACCACGGCTCCAGGTGAATTCACCGCGGCGATGGACACTCGGTGCGCATCGTCGACGAGCGCATCGCATACCTCGCGCTCGCTCGCCGCGATGGCCAGCATCGCGCCGCCTTCCGGCAGCTGCCCCATGAGGCGACCACGCGCCGCGACCAGCCGGCACGCGTCCGGTAGCGACCACACACCGGCGATATACGCGGCGGCCAGCTCACCGATCGAATGTCCGGCCAGGACATCAGGTGTCACACCGAATGAGTTCAAGAGTCGGCACAGCGCGACTTCGTACGCGAACAGCGCGGGTTGGGTGAACTCGGTCCGATTCAGCACACTGGCATCGGCATTGTCAGGACCACCATCGACCAGCTGACCGGTGAACATCAACTGCCTGAGCGAACCGCCCAGTAGTGGATCGAACTGCGCACAGATCTCATCCAATGCGGAAGCGAACACCGGGAACGCCTCGTACAGTTCACGCCCCATCCCGACCCGCTGCGCGCCCTGTCCAGTGCACAGGAAGGCTGCCTTACGCGGCACCGCCTGCCCCGCCGTCACGCCACCGGCGGAGCTCGCCGATCCGTGTTCGGCCAGCGCGCTCAGTCCGGCGAGCATCGTGTCCCGATTGTCGCCCACCACCGTGCCCCGCCAGTCCAGCTGAGCGCGGCTCGTCAACAGTGAATAGCCGATATCGTCGACTGTCAGGTCGGGGTGTTCGGTCACCCATTGCAGCAATTTGGCCGCCTGCGCACGCAGGCCTTCCTCGGTTTTCGCCGATACCGGCCATGGGGAGACAGCGGAGGTCACGGCCTTCGCACCACGATCGGCGGCATCGCCTTCCGGTTCGGCAGGCGCCGCCGCCAGAGCGGGGGCCTCTTCCAGAATCAGGTGAGCGTTGGTACCGCTGGCGCCGAAAGAGGACACACCGGCGCGACGCACCCGCTCTCCTGCCGGCCACGGCTCTGCCGTGGTGAGTAGCCGCACCGATCCTGCCGACCAGTCCACATGCGGGGTCGGAGCATCGACATGCAGTGTTGCGGGCAGCATTTCGTGTCGCAATGCCTGCACCATCTTGATCACACCGCCGATGCCGGCTGCGGCGGAGGTGTGTCCGATATTCGACTTGAGCGAACCGATACGCAGCGGATCTCCGCTGCGATTGCAACCG
>NZ_JBEXLC010000272.1:0-5154 GCF_040609795.1 Nocardia sp. NPDC004604 | reverse complement strand
GTGAAGATGTTAAGAAAACAGTTGGAGATGCAAATGCAATAAATCGAAAAGGTCATGACCACCCGTACCGGTGGGATCGTCAGTCCACGAAAGCTCAGTGGTCAACTCCGTAAGGCGCGGGGCTTCGCGTGGGTGACGCCGAAACATTCCGCAAACAGTCGGTACGAGGGTGAAGCGCAAGAAGGGGTTGGAGGCCGCGTCCGAACAGCTGCGACATGGCTCCGAGGCGATCACGGAACCGGTTCTATGTGGATGCCCCGGAGGAAGTGACAGACTATACGGATGCCCAGGCTGGGGGTCCGGGGGCGAAGCCCGCCGGGCGGGGTGTGGGGGTTGCACCCCCACAAAACATGACGAAACGAGCAACGGCTCACGCTCTTCGTGAGCATGAGCCGCTGGCGAGTGAAGTGCGCCCGAAGGGATTCGAACCCCTAACCTTCTGATTGGTTCAAGCGTACGGGATTGTCTGTGACTGTTCATCAGTACTGTTGTGCAGCAATCTGTTTCGGATGAAACAACGGTCTGACGATGTGCTGAAGTACGGGTCCGTACACGTACGTTTGTAAGGGCAAAGTAACGGCTCATCACGTCAGCAGATCGTGTTCTCCTTGCTGTGAACAGATCCGTATGTGGAGCACTTCCCCGATCTATAGGGGAAGGTCAACCTCGTCGGCGAACACCGCTACCAGAGAGCGATCTATGTCCGGTTTGCCGAGTATGGCGGCGGCTGGCTTCGTTGGTCTCAGTGGCGCGAACTGCGCAAAGATCGATTGCGTTGGTGAGCAACGGCGTCGTGCGGAGCCGTTGCGTACTCACTGCGTACCCGAAACGGCGGATGGCGTGGTCTGTCCGCCGTTTTCGCACAGAAAGCTCACACGGACCACGGCCGTTCAGCTGCCACTTGTGGTGAATTGGGGCGGCGTGGCGGAGTCTCTAGCGGCCGGAGCCGCTGGCCGACAGCGATCCCAGCAGGCAGCCCCAGTGCGGGGCGCCGCCGGGACAGCCAGGGCTGGCGACCGGATCCGACTGTTGGACAACGGGTTCGGCGGGCTGCAGCGGGATGGCTGAAGCCGGCACGACTGCGGCCAAAGGCGCCAGCAGGATTGCGCCGGCAAGCACTCCGGCACGAATGCGGTTACGCATCTATGTTTCCTTTCGAGCGGCGAGGGGAGCCGCCGCTAGGAGACGTTATCGGCGTCGCAGACATTGCGGACAGACCCGGGAAGGTACGCCACCAAAACTTGGGGGGCTTCGCCGCCGCGACTTTCCTGCCGCCGTCCCCCGCGACCCAGGTGGGTGACCCGTCGGACCAGCCCTCGTGTCGGTACCAGTCGAGGAAGCCCTCGGCAAGACGGTCTTCACCGTGTGCGGCATCTGCGAAACCGAGGCCCTGGCATGAACACCAGCCACCGTTACGACGACAACGTCATCGACCTGCAAGCCCGGCGCCGCTGCCAGCTGCAAGCCCGTGGCCTCGACCCCGTCACGGTCGCGATTCACGTACTCGCAGAAACCGGGACACTGCCGGCTTGGGGCACCGATGACTACGACGGCGGGGACTGGGCGGCATGACGGGCCACGAGTCTTCACACGGCTATTGGAAACCGGAGCGGGGCATGGACTTTCACCGGGTGCTGGTCTCCGCCGATCGTGGGCATCTGCGCGAATCGTGCGAGGTGTTCGCCAACTACCTTCCCGGCGCCACGCAGGATCGGCAGATCCAGGTGACCTTGCACAAGGAGCGCAACTTCGCTGCTGTGCTGTATCTGGCCATGACCGTAGATGACGCCATCGCGGTAGCCGGTGTGCTGCAAGCCGTAATCCGGCAGGCGACAGGCGCCGAGCACGCATTACCCGGGGCAGGGTCGCCGAAATGATCGGCTCCCTGGTCCGTGCCCGCTACCTCGCCTGGTATCGCTACCGGCGTCGTTGGACCCGCCTCATGACCACCGCCCGCCTCACCCGCACCACCGACGACGGCACCATCCGTGTTCCGCGCTTGTTGTCGGTTCGTATCGATGAGGCCACCGACCGGGTTCGGGTGCGGATGCTCGACGGGCACTGCCCCGCCGATTACGAAAACCGCACCACCCAGCTCGCCGACACCTTCGGCGCCCGCGCCTGCAACGCTGCCCTCATCGGCCCGGGAACAGATGAACGCAAGGGTGGCGCTCCAGCGCATACGATCGTTCTTCCGAAGTTGGCGGTGGAAGCATTGACCACGTTGTTCGGCAACGCCACCGATGCGAACGGTCCGGTGTTCGCCAACCGTGACGGCGGATGGATGAGCCTGGCGAACCTGCGTCGGTCACTGCGGTCGGCTCTGCCTGACGAGCTGCGATGGGTGACGCCGTACAGCTTCCGACGGACCGTGGCGACGGTGGTCCGAGACGACCTCGGTCCGGCCCAGGCTCAGCTGTCGCACGCGAAGCTCTCGACCACCGAGCAGCACTACCTTCAGCGGCAGACCCAAGGACCGGATGTTCGGAACACCCTCGACCGATACGCCGAGGGAAAGTAACGGATCGTTTGTATGGGCAAAGTACCGGATTCGGTGCAATTACCCTTGAATGCCAATCGACCCCTGAACTGTTTACACAGTTCAGGGGCCGATTTCTGTGCGCCCGAAGGGATTCGAACCCCTAACCTTCTGATCGAGAGTTCCGGTCAATGTGCTTGTAGCGCTCAGATATTGGGGCGGGGGGCGTGAATTCTGGGGTCGAGTGGGTGCGTTTGTGATCCGTGTAGGCGCTGGCTGTTTGTACACGGGGAATCGCATGTAGCCACGCGAAGGTTTGGGATAATTTTGGGATGGGTTGAGTCTGCGTCACTCCTGCGACGGAATCCAAACGGTTTTTCATTCCACTGAGCGACTGGCCTTCGCGCGCATTTGGGGGCGTGTTGCCGGTTCGGCGGGGCGCGCCGAACATGCCAGCGCGGCACTTCCCATTCGTGGTAAATCGCGAGGTCGTTCGATACCGTCTGGTCGGTTCTCGGTCTGTCGCCGGGACCGCGAGGGGTCGGAGTCGAGCTTCGTGCGCATGCTCGGGGAAGCGATAGCGGGGCTCGGCTCCGCCGAATCAGGCGGTGCGATGTTTCCGAGAGACATGCTCTACCCGGGCGAACCGCTCGAGGACCCCGGATAACGTTGGCTGGCTGTATCGGGTGCGCCAGCCGGGTGCGGTCAACCGCGGCCGAGCCTGGCAGTTCGGGCAAGAGGTAGTAACGGCCGCAACGGTTTTCGTGATGCCTCGGGCAATCGGCCCAGGGGCATCACCATGCAGTGCATCCCGCGATAAACGGATCCCTGGATAGCCAACTCGTGTCTTCCGGAGCGCATGGCAAATGCGGTCATGACCGCTGTGCGGCGGGCCGATGCTTGTGGAGGCGGCGGTGATGTCGTCGAGAGGATGGTCCAAGGATTGGCCCGGATCGATGATCGGTGTGCCGTGGCGAGCGAGGTTGGTGCCGGCGTCGTGACGCAGCCAGGGCCGCGCCTGGTCGACGACGCTTTCTGGATCCGCGGGGATGATCAGCAGCACCGCCACCGAGGCCTGGCCCGGTCCTTCTGACGGATCGCTCAGCGCCGCCGGAGAAGTCGTCGCCAAGCTGGAGTCGGCGCAGTCCGATGCGGGGCGGGTGTCGTGTCGACTTCGGTGGGCCAGTCGCCCCAAACCCCGCTGAGGGTGGTCCGTACCGATCCTTCACCGACGATGCGGTTGCTGATCGTCCAGGTGGCGGGCTCGCCGTCGAGCTGGTCGGCGGGTAGCGTCCGGGCGATGGTGAGGGCTGTTTCGAGAGTGGGGTGTAGGGACAGGTGCACAACCTCGCCGCATGCTGCGGTCACTACCAGCACGCTAAGTTCGACTGAGGTTTTATCGCGGGCCAGACGTGCGTGGGCTGCGAGTGCGCCGCCCGGTGCGGCACCGAAGTGGTCGACGACATCGGCGCGGCTGTCGGTGAGGTCCAGCCACAGGCAGCGGCGGGCGATGGCGTCTTCGGTGGCGCCGAGTTCGCGGGTGAGCTCGGCTATGGTCGGTGGCTGTTCCGCAGCCCATCCCAGGATCAGCCGTTCGTCGGCGGCCGTGTCCCAGTACGGAAGATTTGTTCGTTCGTGCGCCTCTCGGACCAGTGTCTCCCAGTCGTAGTCAGGATCGGAGACCAGGCGCCGCAATACTCGCAGCGCCTCTGTCGGCTGGTAGGCGTCGTCGAGGATGAAGCTCGCGCGTTTGCGCACCCCGGTCAAGCTGCGTTCGGCGTGTTCGGCGACCTCTTCATCGGGCAGATCCCGGCGGAGCGCGTCGATGAGTAACTGGTAGTCCTCAGCGCACCAGATCGTGCCCTGCCGCGCCCGCCCTGTTGTCATGACCGAATAGTGCCATCAGGCACCGACATTCGCGGAGCGCACTGTTGTGGCTATGAGATGGCCGCTCACGCCGCTGGTGACCAGTGCGTCCTTATTGATCGCGGAGGTATACGAGCTGACCAGAAGCTGAGTTTTCCACAGCTGCGCGGTCGGTGGTTCGGTCTGGTGGTGGGTGGCATACGACGCCAAAGATTTTGAGCTTCTACGGCTTCAACGAACGGCAGTGTAGTCACGCCCGCGTCGCGATCACAGGGTTCACGCGTTTTCGGCCGGGAGGGAAGGTTTGAACCGCCCGGTGAGTCCGGAGACTCCCGACCCGCCGGGGCGGCTCATAGCAGTTGCGTATGGGTCCGGCGCGCTGAAAAGTGACGCGGGTCGGTGGTTCCGGCGACGTCCTGGATCAGTGGTGTGCGTTGTTGGTGGGGAGGTTGGTGGAGATGTCGATACCTCTACCGATCGTCAGTTGCGTGCGAGCCCCAGCACTCCACTTCTGGGCGGGCATCCCAGCGCAGAACAAAGATGGGATGCCCGAACCACCACAACAGACCACATACCCAAATCCCCTAATACTGCAACGGCACTCTCGTGCCGAGTGCCGTTGCGGTATTAGCTGGCAGTGGCGAAGTGCTGGCGGTACCGCTCGGGGGTTGTCGACAGGCGGCGGGTGAAGACTCGGTGGAGGGTTTCGCCGTGGCGGTAGCCGACCGCGCGGGCGATGGCGGTGATGGTGAGTTCGGTGGAGTGATGATGTTCTTCCTGAGTCGGTGGCGGTGATCCCGCTGCCCGAG
>NZ_JBEXLC010000271.1:0-5200 GCF_040609795.1 Nocardia sp. NPDC004604 | reverse complement strand
TCCGACCCGGCCATCGCGGAGACGAAGGTCATCAGATCCTGGTCGGAGGCATTCGCCGCGACGCCCTGGCAGACATAGGCGCCGATGCTCAGCGCCCCGTTGGCCATGGGAGCGGCTTCCTGGGTGGGCAGCGGACGCGGCGCGGACATCGCGCCGACCGGAGAACGCAGGCCCTGGTCGACCGAAACGCCCTCCGGCTGCGGCTGCTGCACCTCGACCTGCAGGTTGAACAGGAAGCCGACCGACTCCTCCTTCAAGCCATCGAGCATCGCGGCGAACATGTCGAAGCCCTCGCGCTGGTACTCGACCAGCGGATCGCGCTGCGCCATGGCACGCAGGCCGATGCCCTCCTTGAGGTAATCCATCTCGTAGAGGTGCTCGCGCCACTTGCGGTCCAGCACCGAAAGCAGCACCTGGCGTTCGAGATTGCGCATCGAACCATCGCCCGCCAGGCCGTCGATCTGCTGTTCGCGCTTGTCGTACGCGTCGTGCGCATCGTCGAGCAGCGACTCGACCAGTTCGTCCTTGGTCAGGTCGCCCGCCTCGCCCACGCCGGTCTCGCCGGTCAGATCCCGGTAATCCAGGCTCACCGGATACAGCGTCTTCAGCGCCGTCCACAGCTTGTCCAGATCCCAGTCCTCGACGTAGCCCTCGGCGGTGGCGCCGTCGGCGTAGGCGGTGATCACATCGGTGATCATCTCCTGCACCTGGCCCTCCATATCCTCACCGCGCAGGATCCGGTTGCGCTCGCCGTAGATGACGGTGCGCTGCTGGTTCATCACCTCGTCGTACTTGAGCACGTTCTTGCGGATCTCGAAGTTCTGCTGCTCGACCTGGGTCTGCGCACTCTTGATGGCCTTGGAGACCATCTTCGCCTCGATCGGCACGTCATCGGGCAGATTCAGCCGGGTCATGATGGCTTCCAGCGCGGCGCCATTGAAGCGCCGCATCAGCTCGTCACCCAGCGACAGGTAGAACCGGGACTCACCCGGGTCACCCTGACGACCGGAACGACCGCGCAGCTGGTTGTCGATGCGCCGCGACTCGTGCCGCTCGGTGCCCAGCACATACAGGCCACCGGCGTCGCGCACCGCGTCGGCGTCCTCAGCGGTCTGCTCCTTGACCCGCTCCAGCGTCGGCAGCCAGGCGGCCTGGTACTCCTCCGGCGTCTCCACCGGATCCAGCCCCTCCTTGCGCAGGATGATGTCGGTGATGATGTCCGGGTTGCCGCCGAGCACGACGTCGGTACCACGACCGGCCATATTCGTCGCCACGGTGACCGCACCCGGTCGGCCCGCCTCGGCGATGATCTCGGCTTCCTTCTCGTGGAATTTCGCGTTGAGCACGTTGTGCGCGATACCGCGCTTGGTGAACTGCTTGGACAGGTACTCCGAGCGCTCGACGCTGGTGGTACCGATCAGCACCGGCTGACCCTTTTCGTGCCGTTCGACGACATCGTCGACCACCGCCGAGAACTTGGCCTCTTCGGTCTTGTAGATCAGGTCGGACTGGTCCGCGCGGACCATCGGCCTATTGGTCGGGATCGGCACGACGCCGAGGCTGTAGATCTGGTGCAGCTCGGCGGCCTCGGTCTCGGCGGTACCGGTCATACCGGAGAGCTTGTCGTAGAGGCGGAAGTAGTTCTGCAGCGTGATCGTGGCGAGGGTCTGGTTCTCCGGCTGGATCTCGACGCCTTCCTTGGCCTCGATCGCCTGGTGCATGCCCTCGTTGTAGCGGCGCCCGACCAGGATGCGGCCGGTGAACTCGTCGACGATGATGACCTCGCCGTCGCGGACGATGTAGTCCTTGTCCCGGTTGTAGAGCTCCTTGGCCTTGACGGCATTGTTCAGATAGCTGACCAGCGGCGAGTTGGCGGCCTCATAGAGGTTGTCGATGCCGAGCTGATCCTCGACGTACTCCACGCCCGCCTCGTGCACGCCGATGGTGCGCTTCTTGATATCGACCTCGTAGTGCAGGTCCTTCTTCAGCAGCGGTGCGATGCGCGCGAATTCGGCGTACCACTTCGAGGAGGCATCGGCCGGACCCGAAATGATCAGCGGGGTGCGGGCCTCGTCGATGAGAATGGAGTCGACCTCGTCGACCACGGCGAAGTTGTGCCCGCGCTGGACCAGATCCTCGAGCGAGTGGGTCATATTGTCGCGCAGGTAGTCGAAGCCGAATTCGTTGTTCGTGCCGTAGGTGATGTCGGAGTTGTAGGAGTCGCGACGCTCGGCCGGGGTCATCCCCGACAGGATCACGCCGACACTGAGTCCGAGGAAGCGATGCACACGGCCCATCCACTCCGCGTCGCGCTTGGCCAGGTAATCGTTGACCGTGACCACGTGCACGCCGTCGCCGGAGATGGCGTTGAGATAGGCGGGCAGCACGCAGGTCAGGGTCTTACCCTCACCGGTCTTCATCTCGGAGATATTGCCGAGGTGCAGCGCCGCGCCACCCATGATCTGCACCTTGTAGTGCTTCTGGTTCAGCACGCGCCAAGACGCCTCACGGGCCACCGCGAATGCCTCGAGGAGCAGATCGTCCAGCGATTCGCCGTCCGCGTAGCGCTCCTTGAACTCATCGGTCTTGGCACGCAGCTCGTGGTCGGTGAGCACCTCGATCTCGGGCCCGAGCGCGAGGACCTCGTCCGCGAGGTGGGCGAGCCGCTTGACCGTGCGTCCCTCACCAATCCGTAGCAACCTCGTCAGTGTCAGCGCAGGCACGGGTCTCGTCAGTCCTCTGGTCGGTGTGTCAAATGTTCGGCCGTCACCCGGGTCGGGCAGTGTGCTCAGGGCCCCCGCCGAGCATGGCGGAATCCGCTGCACCGTTCATGGTAATGCGGCCACCATGCTAGTTCCGTAGCGACTGCTTGCAGGTCGCTCGAGAGAGCCAGCCGGTAACCAGCGCCCCGGCGCCGCACCCGCCGCTACCACCGGAGGCGGCAGCCGTTTCTTCTCACCGTACCTGTCCGTCGCGCGCGCGAGCAGGCGAGAAATGGCGGCTCGCGGCGTCCGATAGCGCGGACCGATGCGAACTTCGGTCGATCGGATTGGAGTCGAACCTGTTTCACTGTCGGTGTCATACGATGTAAGTCGTCCGTGGTGCCGACCGCATCGACCCCATCTACTGAGGTCGGACGGCATGCGATGACATAGGGGCAGCGCGGCTCTTGGGCATGTCCCGCGCGGTACCCCCGCTCGCTGTGGTCGAATCGAGTACCCCGGAACCGAACCGATGAACCCTCCCACGGATCTCGGGTTCGGGTAAAGGAGTGCGCGGATATCGCTGGATATGCCACAGGAGGCAGGACGGACCGTTGTGGGCGACCACAATAGCGATGCAGACGGCTCGGGTGGGAGCCACATCGGAAGGAGCACCGGGCAGCGTGATCACGAGATTGACGCCGCAGGACGCGTCGTTCTATCGGCTCGAGTCGAGTAGCAATCCGATCCACATCGGCTCTCTCGCGATCGTCCGAGGCAGCGACTCCGCGCAGGGGGAACCGGCACTGGACTACGACCGGCTGGTCGACCTGGTGGAGAGCAGGCTCTCCCTGGTCCCCCGCTACCGCAGGAAGGTGCGCGAGATCCCCTTCGCACTCGGCCGTCCGGTCTGGGTCGAGGACAGCCATTTCGATATCACCTATCACATCCGCCGCTCCGCGCTCCCCGCTCCGGGCACCGACGGTCAGCTGCACGATCTGGTGGCTCGGCTGGCGTCGCGTCCGCTGGATCAGAGCCGCCCGCTGTGGGAGATGTATCTGATCGAGGGACTCACCGAGGGCCGGTCCGCGATCTTCACCAAGACCCATTCGGCGCTGGTCGACGGGGATACCGCGCTCGAGATCGGGCACGTGATCCTCGATAACAGCCCCTCCCCGCGCGGCATCGCCGACGACTCGTGGGTCGCGCCGCGCGAGCCCAATGAGGCGGAACTGCTGGTCGGTGCTCTCACCCACCTGGCCGGGCAGCCGCGCGAGGTGCTCGAGGTCGCCCGCGACGCAAGCGCCCATGCATTCTCGGTGGTCGAGGCCGCAGGCAAGGCGGTGGACTCGGTGGTCTCGGCGGTCCGCGCGGCGGCCATCGGCGCACCGGACAGCCCGTTGAACGCCAAGACCTCGCGCAATCGCCGCTTCGATGTGGTGCGCACGGATCTGGAGGACTACCGCAAGATCCGCAAGCGCTTCAACTGCTCGATCAACGACGCGATCCTGGCCGTCGTCACCGGCGCCCTGCGCAACTGGCTGCTCTCGCGGGGTGAGGCGCTCACCGAATCGGCCGTGCTGCGCGCGGTGGTGCCGATGTCGGTTTACGTCGAGGGCATCGACGACCAGCTGAAACCGGTCAGCGAGGTGTCCTCGTTCCTGATCGATCTACCGGTGGGCGAACCGAATCCGGTGATGCGGCTCTCGCACATCTCCCATGCCACCGAGGCCAATAGCAAACATCGGCGCGGGGTTCGGGCACGCACCCTGGTGCACCTGGCCGGATTCGCTCCGGCCAGCCTGCATGCGATGAGTGTGCGGGCGGCGAGTACGTTCGCAGAGCACACGTTCAATCTGGTGATCACCAACGCACCGGGTCCGCAGACCCCGATGTATATCGGCGGCGCGCGGATGCTGGAGATGTATCCGGTGTCGCCGCTGCTGCGCAACCAGGCCTCGAGCATCGGGATCACGTCCTATGACGGACGCGTCTTCTACGGACTCAACGCCGACCGCGACGCGATGGCCGATATCGGCGTGCTGGCCGCGTCGGTGCACGAGTCCATGGAGGAGATGCTCGGTGCCTGCGTCTGATCAGAACACTCTGCGGGTCTACATACCCGCCACCGTCCCGATGCTGCGTGAGCTCGTCGCGAACCGGGAACTGCGCGCGGTCGGCGGCACCGCTTTCGCGGTCACCCCGACCCTGCGCGAGGCCTACGCCTCCGGTGACGACGACGAGTTGGCCGAGGTCGCGATGGCCGAGGCCGCGCGGGCCTCGCTGCGGCTACTGGCCGCCGAGCGCGAGGAGGCGGCCGGGGACAGCGTCGACGATGGCGATGCCGAGGACGCCGACGGTCCCGTCACCTACCACAGTCCGGTCTACCGGCGCGCGGTCATCGCCGCCGATGTGACGGGTGCGAAGCTGCGCCCCGACCTCGACGACGCGGTGGTCCGGCTGGCCGGACCGATCGGCTATGACCGGATCGCGTCGGT
>NZ_JBEXLC010000270.1:0-5225 GCF_040609795.1 Nocardia sp. NPDC004604 | reverse complement strand
GCCGGGGAACCCGAAATGTAATCCACGTCATGCGCGTCGACCTCGAAGGCGCCATGAACACACGAAGACCCCAGCCGGAGCTGGGGTCTCCCGTGGTCGCGCCGACCGTTGTGCGAGTCGAATCCTCTGCACCCCGGCCTCGATGAGTGAGCCTGCCACATCTGCCGGGATTCAGCGCGCCGAGTGCGCCCGATACGGCTGTCGGTCATGTGTGTGCATCTGTACGACCGCATTCACGGCGCTCGTTCAGGCGTGACCCATCGATCGAGGCCGCGCTCGGATAACGAAATGGCAACATCGAGACATGTCCGTGACCAAACTGTTCGACTCGGAACGTCCGACTCGCTTCGCTAGCCACGGCGCGATCATCAAGAGCCCGTGGGATTTTCGAGTTCAGTGCCGGTTGCCCGCGGCATCCCGGCTACCGTGGCAGCAGTGCTCGCGACCGTTCCCCTTGCTGGAGGCTTCTTGCGCACCATCGCTCGCATACTGCTCGTCGTGCTGGCACTCGTCGGCATTGCCTTGCCGGCGCTGCCCGCGGCGGTCGGTACACCGAGCGCAGCCATTGATGACGTCACCGCGCGCAAGATCGATGAGCTGCTGGCACTGCGGGCGGCCACGCCGGGCGCGCGCAAGGGCGAGTTGATCAACCTGCTGTCGAGTCGGTTCCTCGGCACGCCGTACGGCGCCGATATGCTCATCGGCTCGGCGAGTCGGCCCGAACAGCTGGTCATCGATATGCGGCGGGTGGATTGCTTCACCTACCTGGACTATGTCGAAGCGCTCAGCAGGTCCACCGATCGGGATCAGTTCGTGGCGAACCTGATCGAGACCCGCTACACCGACGGACGCATCGAATTCCAGCAGCGCAAACACTTCTTCAGCGATTGGTCGCATACCGCGCGCATCGCCGCCACCGATATCACCGCGTCGCTCGGCCCCGCCGCGATGACCGTCACCAAGCACCTCAATGCGAAAGCCGATGGCGGGCAGTACCTTCCCGGCCTACCGGTGGTCGATCGCGATATCACGTATATCCCGGGCGGCGCCGTCGACGACACCGTCATCGCCAGACTCCGCACCGGCGACTACATCGGCGCCTACGCCGACCAGCCGGGCCTGGACGTAACCCATGTCGGCATCTTCGTCATGACACCCGACGGCCCGGTCTTCCGCAACGCTTCCTCCTTGGCCGCCAACAACAAGGTCGTCGACTCACCCTTCACCGACTACGTCCACTCGACGCCCGGCATCGTCGTCCTGCGCCCCCAATAGTCACCGGGCCGCCCGGATCGGCACCGCCGTCGACAGCTGCCGGTCCCAGCGTGCTCAGGCGACCTGTTCGACGAGGCGGATGCCAGTGACGATGGACGGTTCGATCTCGATGACGGCGTCCATGACCCGGTCGACCCAGGAGTGCAGCAGGCGCTCATAGCGGGCGATGCGAATCGGATCGGTGACGGGGCGGGCGAGACCGGTCACCACGACCGACCACCCGGTGTGCAGCTGCGGGTCGATATCGTCGGCCTCGTAGGCGACCACCACATCGGAGTTACCGCGCACGGCCGAGGTGAGTCTGGACGCGACGCGGGTGCGCACGATGATCCGGCCGTCCGGCTCGACCAGGTGGTTGACCGGGCGGATCGCGGGTAATGCATTGCGGCTGAACACCACTCGACCGAGCTGGACCGTCGCGAGCAGGCTCAATGCCGTGGTGCGATCGAGTTCCACAACGGCACGCCCGGTATCGTCGCTCGCGGCGAACTCGGTCATCATCGCGCAGCCGCCTCGGGTAGGACCAGTGCCAGCGCGCCGTCGTAGCGGCGATACAGCAGCCGTCCCCGTCCGCTGTGCGGATCGGTGAAGAACACGAACGGCAGACCGTACCGGCACAGCCGGGCCGCGGCCTCGGCTCGGGTCAGCCGCGGCGTCGGGTGCGGATTCATGGTGAGCGACAACCCCGAGGTCGACACGGGTGGCTGCGTTCGATACTGGCGCGCCATACGCACGCCGAGCGGGCCCGCCCAGTAGACAGCGGCATCCTCGCCGGTCTCCGCATCGGTGTACAGGTAGGCGTCATAGTCCATCGCCTCCATCACCCGCACCGCGTCGGCCGGTGCCCCGACCAGCAGGGCGCAGGACTTTTGGCGCACGATCGGCCGTTCCTCGGTGCTCACCGCCAATGGTGGGCGTGCCGGATCGGGCCAGTACCTCGGGATATCACCGGAGTTCAGCCGCGCGAGCTGCCGGTCGAGACGGTCGGCGAGAAAGGGCGCGACGAATCCACCGGGCCCGGGAACCTGCGCGCGCACAATGAGATCCCGGAACACCACATTCGCCTGCGCCAGCACGGCGCCAGCCACACACGGCGAGCCGATGAGCCGGACCCGCGCCGGTGCATCGACACGGCGGCAGCTCAGTACCTGGTCGATCGCGCGCATCGTGCGCGAGATCTGCACGGGGTCCACCGTGCCCTGCGTGGTGCAGACCCCGTTCGAAGTCGTTCCGGTCGACCACAGTTCGGATGTACTCACTCGGTAGTCCTTCTTCCGCCCCTACGCACCCAACGCTGGCAGTGTCGCCGCGGGGCGAGCACGCCGAACAGGGCCGAAGGGCACGCGAATCGAGGACCTTGGTTTCGTCGAGGCTTTGCTCGGTCACATATCGGCCCGGATGACCATGGGCCTTCGAGAACGGGCGCAAAGCCCATATCGAACGGCCACAGTGCCGGACGACACTCGACCGTATGACCGAGAGCGGCTCCTCCTCCGTAGGTTCCGTGCCGAACG
Organism: Nocardia sp. NPDC004604; assembly: GCF_040609795.1. Lineage (NCBI taxonomy): Bacteria > Bacillati > Actinomycetota > Actinomycetes > Mycobacteriales > Nocardiaceae > Nocardia > Nocardia sp. NPDC004604. The sequence continues at coordinate 2,436 of NZ_JBEXLC010000270.1, read as the reverse complement.
GCGCGACGGTGCTGGCGGTCATGCGCCAGGCCAGCCGGGCGCCGTCGGTGCACAACACACAGCCGTGGCACTGGGTATTCGACGGCACTCGGCTGCACCTGTACCGCGACAATGACCGACTGTTGACCTCGGCCGACCCCATGGGCAGACAGCTGGTGATCAGCTGCGGCGCGATGTTGCACCATGTCCGCACGGCCTTCGCCGCGGTGGGGTGGCACACCGATACGACGCGGCTGCCCGATACCGGACGCTCCGACTATCTGGCGGTGATCGAGTTCCGCCCGTGGCCGGATCCCCCGATCGGCGTATTGGCCCGCGCCCGCGCCATCGATCACCGGCACACCGATCGGCTGCCGTTCTACCCGCCGACCAACTGGTCTCAGCTCGTGCACACCGCACGTATGCTGGTCACCCCGCACGACCTCGAGCTCGACGTCCTCGACGAGAACGCGACGACCGAAATCGCGGCGGCCTCGGCGCAGACCACCGCAACCCGCCGCTACGATATGCCCTACCAGACCGAATTACATTGGTGGAGTGGGCATTCCGGCGATCAGGAGGGGGTTCCGCGGGAGTCGCTGGTCTCCGACGCCGAATTCGCCCGCGTCGGCGTCGGGCGATCCTTCCCGTCCGCACCGCATTCCGCGCGCCGCGCGAACCTGACGGAGGACGGAGCACGCCTGCTGGTGCTCAGCTCGTCCAGCGAATCCATCACAACGTGGCTGCACACCGGCGAAGCCCTCTCCGCTGTGCTGCTGGAATGCGCGGCGACCGGTTCGGCCACTTGCGCATTGACCCACATCACCGAAACACCCACTGGCCGAACGGCCATCGCGGGAATGCTCACCCACCCGGGTGTCCCCCAGGTCGTGATCCGCGTCGGCACCGCACCCGATGAGGAACCGCCGCCAGAGCCGACACCGCGCCGCCCGATCGCCGACATCCTCACGATGAGCGACGAAACGGCCGAGCGTTAGTCACGCCGCACTCCTCAGATCCCCAACCGGAGCCAAGGGACTTTTGTCACCGATCCGGGGACCAACTCCGACACGCCGTACCGGCCCGGTCAGTACGCTGAAGTAGTGGTGGAGGAAGGTGCTCCGTGATGACCAGTGTCTTCTTGGTCGACGACCACCAGATCGTGCGGCGCGGTGTGAAGGATCTGATCGAGGCCGAACCCGATCTCGATGTGGTCGGTGAAGCGGGTACCGTCGCCCAGGCCATGGCACGCATTCCCGCGCTGCGTCCCGAGGTCGTCGTCCTCGACGTTCGGCTCCCCGACGGCAATGGCATCGAACTGTGCCGCGAACTGCTGGACCAACACCCCACGTTGCGCTGTCTGATTCTCACCTCGTTCACCGACGAGCAAGCCATGCTCGACGCCATCCTCGCCGGGGCCAGCGGATATGTGGTCAAGGACATCGGCACCACGGAACTGGTCGAGGCCATTCGCGAGGTCGGCGCGGGCAGATCACTGCTCGACAACCGTGCGGCCGCCGCCCTGATGGCGAAACTGCGCGAGGAGGCCGGAGCCAGGAACGGGCCGTTTGCGAACCTCAGCGACCAGGAACGGACGCTGCTCGATCTGCTAGGAGAGGGGCTGACGAATCGGCAGATCGCCAATCGGATGTTCCTGGCCGAGAAGACGGTGAAGAACTACGTCTCCCGACTGCTGACCAAACTGGGGGTCGAGCGACGCACCCAGGCCGCGGTGCTTGCCTCGAAACTCAACACGCCGACGAAACCGGAATGATCAACGCTCAGTCGAGTCGCCACCACCTCACCGCACACCGCACGTGCGAAAATGCAGGTTATGGAAGACGAGTCGGAACTGTCCGACCGGACACCGGTGACCGAAACCCTCTCGCAGCTGCGGTTGCGTGAGCTACTCGGCGAGGTGCAGGATCGGATCGCGCAAATCGTCGGCGTCCGCGATCAGATGGACCGGTTGCTAGAGGCGATGCTGGTGGTGACCGCCGGGCTCGACCTCGACAACACCCTGCGCTCGATCGTGCACACCGCCATCGAATTGGTGGACGCCCGATACGGCGCGCTCGGCGTGCGCGAAACCGATAAGACCAGTCATCAGCTCGCCGAATTCGTCTACGAGGGCATCGACGATCGGACCCGGGTCATGATCGGCGATCTGCCGCGCGGTCACGGTGTGCTCGGCCTGCTCATCGAAGAACCGAAGCCCATTCGGCTGACCGACCTTTCCAAGCACCCCTCATCGGTCGGCTTCCCGGCCCACCATCCACCGATGCGCACCTTCCTCGGCGTTCCGGTGAAAGTCCGCGACGAAGTGTTCGGCAATCTGTACCTCACCGAGAAGTCCGGCGGCCAGGAATTCACCGAGGACGATGAGGTCGTGGTGCAGGCGCTGGCGGCCGCCGCGGGTATCGCCATCGCCAACGCCCGCCTCTACGAACAGTCCCG
>NZ_JBEXLC010000269.1:0-5307 GCF_040609795.1 Nocardia sp. NPDC004604 | reverse complement strand
GCGGTGTGCTCGGACCGCAGGATGGGGCGTTGCCCGGAGCCACCCTCGGTCCCGAAAGTTCGGTGCCCGCAGATGTGCTCGGGCCGCGTGGTGTGGTGCCGCCGGGCAGTAGTGTTTCGCCCGGGGCGGTGCTGCCCGGAGGTGCCCGTGGACCCGAGAGTGCCGCAGCGCCAGGAGGTTTCGTAGCGCCGGGCAGTAACGCTGTGCCGAATTCCACGGTTGTGCCCGGGGGTACCGTCGCACCGAGGACCGCGTCGACCCCGACCCCGCCACGTCCACCGGCTGTCTCCGGTGGGCCGACGAGCGAAGAACTGTGGCAGGAGGACGCGGGGTAGGCCCTGGTTCGGGTAGGTACTGGGTCAGGATGCAGGGGTATCGCCGAGTGATTCGGCCAGGGTGCGGAGATGGTCTGCCAGCTGATCTCGGTTTGGTTGATCCAGTACGGCGAGTAGGCGCTGTTCGTTTGCCATGTGCAGGGGCAGCAGTTCGTCGATCAGGGTGCGGCCGGTCGGGGTGAGCTGGACGAGGATGGCTCTGCGGTCCTCTGCGCACGGGACGCGCTCGACCAGGCCCTTGGCCGCCAGTCGGTCTATACGGTTGGTGATGGCGCCCGAGGTGAGCATGGCGACCTGGTTCAGCGCGCCCGCGGTGAGTCCCTTCGCGCCGCCGGAGCGCCGCAGCGTCGCGAGCATGTCGAACTCCCAGAACTCGAGTCCGTGTCCGGCGAAGAACTTCTTCAGCTCCTGTTCCAGCAGTCGGGACAGCCGCTGGATGCGCCCGATCACCGCCATCGGTGATACGTCGACGTCCGGCCGTTCCCGGTTCCAGTGTGCGGTGAACAGATCGATCGCGTCGGCCACGGCGTTCCTCTCGATAGTGATTATCTCAACATTCATCTACTTGACGGCGAGATATGACAGCGGGTAGATATTTCAACGTTGAGATTATCAATGAGGAGCGACCGACATGACAACAACCACCGCCGCGCGTAGCTCGTACGCGGGCACCCTGGCGCTCGCCGCACTGGCCCCGATCACCTGGGGCTCCACCTACGCGGTCACCACCGAATTCCTGCCACCGGACCGTCCGCTCTTCACTGCGCTGATGCGCGCACTGCCCGCCGGGCTCGCGCTGCTCGCCATCACCCGAGTCCTGCCGCGCGGCATCTGGCTCGGGCGCGCCGCCGCACTCGGCGTCCTCAATATCGGTGCGTTCTTCCCGCTGCTGTTCTTGGCCGCGTACCGGCTGCCCGGCGGTGTGGCCGGAGTGCTCGGCGCGGTCGCCCCGATGTTCGCGCTGGCCTTCGCGACCGTCGTACTCGCCGAAAAGCCCAATGGGCGCAAGGTGATCGCGGGTCTGATCGGTGTCTTCGGTGTCGCGCTCGTCGTGCTGCGGGCCAATGCCCAACTCGACACCGTCGGCGTCATCGCCGGACTCGCGGGCGCGGCGTCCATGGCGATGGGCACCGTGCTCACCCAGCGCTGGGGGCGGCCCGAAGGCGTCGGACCGCTCGCGATCACCGGCTGGCAGCTCACCGCGGGCGGCCTGTTCATCGCACCGCTCGCCTTCCTGATCGAGGGTGCACCGCCCGCGCTCGATGGTTCGGCCATCGGCGGCTACCTGTACCTCGGCGTGTTCGGCACGGCGCTGGCGTACTTCCTCTGGTTCCGCGGCATCTCCCGGGTGCCCGCCACCTCGGTCGCGTTCCTCGGACTGCTCAGCCCGGTCTCGGCGGCGCTGATCGGCTGGATCGCACTGGGGCAGGCGCTGAGCCCACTGCAGGTGCTCGGACTCGCCATCGCCCTCGGCGGCACTCTGCTCGGACAGGTGGTCGCCAAGCCACGGGTCGCGCCCGCGGTGACCGAGCGTCGTGTGCCGGTGGGAGTCCGTTAGAAAGTCCAGGTCGAAATGGGTTGACCTTGACGTAACGTCAACTTGCAAGCTGGTTGTACCGACGAGAAAGAAGGGAGAACAGGTCATGAACTCGGGCACCGAATGGTCCATCCAGGATCTGGCCAAGGCGGCCGGTACCACCAGCCGCACACTGCGCCACTACGGGCAGCTCGGGCTGCTGCCGCCGAGCCGGATCGGCGCCAACGGCTACCGCTTCTACGACCAGGACTCCCTGGTTCGGCTGCAACGCATCCTGCTACTGCGCGAACTCGGCCTCGGCCTTCCGGTCATCGCCGAAGTTCTCGCGGGCGAACAGGACACCGCCGCCGCGCTGCGCACGCACCTGGAACTGCTTCGGCACGAACAGGATCGGATCCGGCGCCAGATCGAGTCGGTAACCAACACGCTGCACAAGACGGAACGAGGTGAACAACTCATGGCAGCAGAGGTTTTCGACGGTTTCGACCACACTCGGTACAAGGATGAGGTGATCGAACGCTGGGGCAAGGACGCCTATGAGCGCAGCGACCGCTGGTGGCGTTCGCTCAGCGAGGCGGACAAGAACCTGCACTTCCAGGCCCACCTGGATATTGCCGCCGACTACGGCCGGGCGCACGCGGCCGGTCTCGCCCCCGATAGCGACGAGGTCCAGGCCATTGTCGCGCGGCACTACGAATGGGTGGGCGGCGGTTCCCAAAGCCGCCCGTCCTTCGAGCACTTCACCGGACTCGGCGAAATGTACGTCGCCGACCCGCGATTCGCGGCCAACTACGACGTACACGGTGAAGGGACAGCCGAATTCGTGCGCGACGCGATGAAGGCGTACGCCGAGGCCAACCTTCGGTAGTCCGAAAGCTCCCGTGCTACTGGGGGATCGAGAAGTGGGGCGTCCGCATATTGCGTGCGGGCGCCCCGCTTTGCGATATCTGCCGTGGCGATTCGGTTCCATGCGGCCGGGCACAGGCCGAGTGGGCGCACCGGCGATGTTTCGACCGGTAGCCGAACCGGTGGTGGCGCCGCTCGCGGCCGCCGTCGTGCCGTCGACCGGCCGCTGGATTGCGACGCTACTGAGCCGAGCCCGGCGGCCGTAGGATCGGGTGGTCCGCAACGAGCGGGGAGGAGCGTCGACGATGCTGTACAAGAGTGAGGATCGGGCCCCGAGTGGTGCGGTCGCGCAGACCGCCGCGGTGCTGGCGGTGCTCGGCGGACTGACCGATCTGATCGGTGGTACCGCGCTGCTGATCGACTTCATCGGCAATCGCAGCCGCTTCGATAATTCCCTCGTCATCTTCACCACACTCGGCGCGGCGCTCATGGCCTTCGCCCTGATCTTCGGCGGCGTCCAGCTCTGGCGTCAGGACGAGACCGGTCGGTACACGCTGGTCGTCGCGTCGGGCGTCTCGATCGCCATCGGCATTGTCGGACTGGCCTTTTCGCTCACCAACCACGAATTCGGCCTCGGTATCTTCTGGTGGTCCACCGCCGACCACCATGCCTGGGTGTCACCGCTGTTCGGCCTCGTCGGCCAGACAAGCGCCCTGATCCAGGAAAACCTGCTCCGCAGCGCGATAGACCTCGCCCTACCACTCCTCGTTCTCCTCTTGGCCGCCAATGGGTACGCCGCCCGCTGGACCGCTGCCCGCCGCACCCGTCCGCCCCACCCCGCCCTGACCTACTGATCGCGCTCGCATCGAGCGAAACCGCCATGGCGCGGTAGAGTTTCGCGATCGAAGTGGGAGGGAGATCTCGATGGGTTACCCATACGGCCAACCGGGTTATGGCTATCCGCAACCCACGTACGGCTATCAGCAGCGGGCGAGTGGTGGTACCGCGCTCACCGCAGCGGTCTTGGCGGTGATCGTCGGCCTACTCGGCCTTATCGGTGTGATCTTCGGATTGTGCGTCGCTATCAACGAGAGCAACAAATCGTCGGACTATCGCCGCTACGGCGCGCCACCACCGGAAGTGCCCGGCTACGTCTACGCCCTGATCGCACTCGGGGGACTCATCGCATTTCTCTGGCTGCTCGGTGCGATGCTCCTGTTCCGCCGGAGAACGGCGGGCCGGGTAATCCTGATCATCATGTCCTCGCTCAGCCTGATCGGCTCCGTTCTGGGCATTGTCACCCACAATCCCATCACTGTCATCGTGGGCGTAATCCCGCTGACCATCCTCATCTGCGCCTCCGTCGGTTCCACCGGCCGCTGGATAGCCGCGGCCCGCATGCCCCACCCATACGGTCAGCCGGTCCAACCGTATGCGGCGCCGTATGGTCAGCCCGTGCAGCCAACGGCCGCGCCTTATGTGCAACCTGCGCCCTTCGGGCAGGCATATGGCCAGGTACCAGATCCCTATCAGCAGCCCGGCTTTCAGCCCGGGCAGTACCCGCAACAGCCTCCTGTCGGTCAGCCGCCTTATCCGTACCAGTGACCTCCCCGCCGGCCTCGCTACGCGGACAGTCCAGTCGCGCTGAAGCCAGCTGCGCGCCGTATCGAAGACTGCACGCCGTACACCGGTGCAAGTGATGGCGCGGCACGCGGGCGATACCGCCGCGCTCGTGCACCTCCAGTCGCTTCGGAGCCGAGATCACTGCCATCGGATCGGTAATGGGTTCCGGTACCTCCCAATCGATGTCGATGGCGGCCAGTGCCCGCGCGGCGTGCCGGAATCAATGTGACGTGGCCGCAACTGTTTGCGGGCCGGGTGCGGCAGTCGACTAGCCCCGAAGCGCTTGCATCAGTTGGTCTTCGGTGATGGGGGGCACGGGGAGAGGGTGGGCGGCGGTGGCGCGGAGGCCATCGAGGAGTAATGCCAGGTAGCGGCGCCAGGCTTCGGGGGCGATCTTGGCGGTGGCTTCGATGATGCGGGTGTGCGACCAGGTGATGAAGGCGATGTCTTCCAGGACCCAGTCGGGGCGCAGTGCGCCGGATTCTTGTGCGCGGGTGACGATTCGGCGCATCAGGCCGTGACCGTATTCCTGGGCGCGGGCAATGGCGGGGCTCGGGGCGTCGCGTAGGGCGAGGTCGCTGAGCAGGCGGTCGGCGGCCTGGAGTTCGCAGACCTTTTCGACCAGGTAGACGAAGGAGTCCCAGGGGTCCTGGATTTCCAGCGCTTGCTGGGCGATGCGGGCGCCGGATCCGATGCGGTCCTCGACGGCGGCGGCGATGAGATCGTCGCGGGTCGGGAAGCGGTTGTAGAGGGTGCCGATGGCGACCCCGGCACGGGCGGCGATTTCCTTGAGCGGCGCGTCTAGGCCGCGTTCCTCGAAGACCGCGCGGGCGGCGGATACGAGCGCGTCCCGGTTGCGCTGGGCATCGCTGCGTAACGGCTTGTCCACGGTGCTCACCATTTGATTTCTTAGCCACAAATGTATCTCCATCTACAACCCGATCAACGTGGACTTTTTCTTTTCCT
>NZ_JBEXLC010000268.1:0-5315 GCF_040609795.1 Nocardia sp. NPDC004604 | reverse complement strand
CAAGGTCCTGACTTCGATGCCCGGCGTCGGAGTCAGGACCGGAGCCCGCATCCTGTTCGAGGTCGGCGACGGCTCAGCCTTCGCCTCGGCCGGCCATTTCGCCTCCTACGCGGGCATCGCCCCGATCACCCACCGATCCAGCAGCTCGATCCGCGACGAGCACCCCGCCGGATCAGGCAACCACAAACTCAAACGAGCCCCGCTCCTGTCCGTGTTCGCCGCGCTACACGACCCGGCCAGCCGCGCCTACTACACGCGAAAACGCGACGAAGGAAAGAAACACAACGCGGCCCTCATCTGCCTGGGCCGACGCCGCTGCGACGTCCTATACGCCATGCTCAAAACCAAACAGCCCTACCGGGATTCCCGATCAGCCGCAGCCTGAGCCTCGGCACGAGCAGTCGGCCGTGAATAACGCTTCGCAATACCCAGACTCGCCCCGATGAACAACACACCACCGAGCATGAACCACGGATTCCACAGCACCAGACTCCACCAAGTTTGATGCGGCCCGACCTCGCGACGGACACCACCCGCATCCGCGGCCAGCGCGAACTCGACCAGGACACCACGGGCCAGCAACACCAGCCCGGCAAGCCCGATCATCCACGCCATAACCCAGCGCCACCGGCGCGGCATACTCACGGCTGCTGCCACACCGACGAACACAGCACCAGCCAGAAGCGCAACAGCCACGCCCCACAAACCGGCAGCAACGAACATCGGCGGACGACGAGCCGCCAAATCCGAGCCCGCTGACGACGCCAGCCCCACAGACCCACCTAAGGCCCAGAACAAGTGCACCGCCGCGAACACACAGCTCCACAACACCGCAGCTACCACGGCCCAATCCCTACGAGCCAACCTCATCCCACGCAGCATACGTCCCGAAATCTCCAACTCCTTGACGAAAACCATAGGGACACCCCCGGGCCGCCACCGTTGCGGAGTTGCAGGGCAACACATTCGGTCGCGGATCATCGATGTTGCGGCGTCGCCACAGCTCTACCATCGGTCTCGGCCGTTCACTCCGCGCGGCCAGGGTCGTTCGAGGTGAAATGCCGACTCGGCGAGGCAGGAGGTCACGCGTGGCGCAGGACCGTGTGTCATCGTGTGCGGCGACCAGCAGCGATCCGAATAGTCCGCGCATCCTACCGCTGCTGCTGGGCCGCCGCCCGACCACGACCGTCTCAATCGTCCGGTAGAGCGCGGGGTTGGAATCGGCGGACCCGTAACTGGATCAGCACACTGATCACGAAGACCACCGCGCAACGTCAGGAACCTCCGCGCCCGGGGTGCGGCGTCGGTTGGTCTGCTGGCGTGCGATCGGCGCCAGGCGTGGTTTGTGTGGCAAGGATGGTGAGTAGGGCGAGGATGGCGATGGTTGCGCCGAGGGTTACCCATCCGGTGCCCAGGCCGAGGCCATCAGCTCGGAAGGATGCGAGCCAGTCGGTGATCGACGCACCGAGTGGGCGGGTGACGACGTAGGCGGACCAGAACGCGGTGACCACACCGAGCCCGCCCCATCGGTGGGCTACGGCGGGGATGGCGATGGCGATGGCGAACACGACGGCCGACGTCAGGTAGCCCAGGTGCAGTCGTTCGGCGGTCAGGTCGCCCGCGACGGTGCCCAGTGCGAAGGTGGCCATGACCGTCGCCCAGTAGAACCCTTCCCTGCGCCGGGTGGTGATGCTGTGCACTGACAGCGTCTTCTCGCTCGCGTACCAGAGTGCGAAGATCACCACAAGGATGACCGCGAACACCAAAGTTGCCGCCAGCAATGGGATTCCGATGATGAAGCTGGTGATGTCGGCGACCATGGTTCCGAAGATGCTCACCATCACCACCGCCGACCAGTAGGTCCAGACGCGATAGCGACTGGCACGGAATTGGGCGACCAAGCTGATGACCAGCACCAACCCGGCTGAGCCGACGGCGATCTCGGGCACGACATGGGTGACCAGGAAGTCCGAGAACGTCTCTCCCATCCCGGTGGTCAGAATCTTGATCACCCAGAACAGCACGGTGATCTCGGGAACCTTCACGGACAACGATCCAGCTGGCGGGGCAGCGACACCCGTCTTGCTCGTCATGCGCGCCAGCGTGGCAGCCGGGCGCTGAAGACCCGCTGAGAATGTGACACACGACACCTGACCGGGTCGGCCCTGCCGATCGAGTTGGGGCACTCCGACAATCAAACACGGCGGCAACCCTTTTCGTATTCACGGCACGGCGCGGACGGGACCACGGCGGATACTCGAAGGCTTGGTGAGGTAGAGCGGTAGCGACGGGCCGAGCACTACATGGCGATGGTGTGGATGCCTATCACGCTAAGTGGCAGGCAACAAACGCGTCTCCGGTTCGGGTTCTGATGTCGGAGGTGAGGTGACATCGCGGCGGGCGATGATCAGGAAGGAGGCCGCCGCCGATGGACGAGCGGATTGCGCTGCGCGAACCTCTGCTGTTCGGCGTAGACCTCCATGGCGTCCGAAATCATCGGCCGACTCGAGCCCTTGAGCCCTCGAGCTCGAGCGCGCCGGCCGCCTCCGACAGACCTCCACCGGCACGCCACAACCCGGCCTCGACCGCGCGGATACCAGCGCAGCGATCCCGATCGAAAAACGCCGACTGCCATGCGAGAAACGCCTCTTGGCCGCGCAGCTTACGCGCACCGCCGGAGGTCACCGGATCGGCGATCACACCGAAACCCATTGCACCGTGGCAGCGGTCTGGTTGTCGGTGTGGATCGGTCTGGCGGCCGGTCGTCGCCGAGGCGACGACGCTCTGGCGACAGCAGCACCGGGTGTTGGCACGGCAAGTGTTCTGATTGTTTGCGGTGCGGGAGTCGAGGGCACGTAAAGAAGACGTATGGCGCTTGCAGACCCGGGTCCGAATGCCTTGATTACCCACCGGAGCGGGGAGTTGGATCGAAGTTGGGACACGCGGACAAGCGTTGCCGACGGGCTGCAGCAGGTCCATCGGGCGTCCGGGAAAGGGTGAGCGTGAATGCGCGTTGCGGGCAAGGCATTGCGATTGTCGATCTTCGTGGGTGACGGTGACACCTGGCGTCGGGAACCGGTGTGGCGGGAGATCGTGCGGCGCGCCCACGCGGCGAGTCTGGCCGGGGCATCGGTATTCAGAGGGATGGAAGGCTACGGCACTACCTACCGCATTCACAGCCGCCGCTTCTTCGCCCCGTCGAAGGACCTTCCGGTGGCAATCATCATCGTCGATGCCGAGGACAGCATTCGAGGGTTCCTGCCCCAGATCGACGAGATCGTCACCAACGGATTGGTCACGCTGGAACCAGTCGAGATGTTGATTCACTACGCGGCCGATATCGATCGCGTCCCTTAGCCGGACGGGGCGAGGCAGACCTTTGTCGCGGTGGGAATTCACTGCCGCCGCGAGATTCCCGAGCGTTAAAGTTGGCACGGGTGTGCCGGGAAGTCTGGTCGGCGACGCACGTTTCATCGCTGGAACCAGGAGGAGCATTCGGTGGCGCTGTCAGACATCGGTCCGCTCCGATGAACGACGTGGCGCCCTTCGCGACCGCGCTGCTGATCGTCGCGGCGGTCGGTCTGGCCGCGGTGCTGTCCCACCGGTTCATCGAGCGTTTCCCCATCCCGGCACCGGCGCTGTTCCTGATCGGTGCCGCAGTGGCCTCGGACATCTGGACCCCGCTGGCCGACGTGCCGGTGATGCAGGTCGAGCGGGTAGTCACCATCGCGTTGGTGATCATTCTCTTCGACGGCGGTATGCAGATCGGGTGGCGCAGCGTGCGCGCCAACGCAGGAGCCATCATCTGGCTAGGCGCGACCGGAACCCTGCTCACAGCGGTCGCGCTGGCACTGACGGCGCACATGATGTTCGGCCTGGACTGGCGCGTCGCGCTGCTACTGGGCACAGCGCTGTCACCCACCGACCCAGCGGTGGTGTTCTCGGTACTGGGTCGCCGTCAGATCGGCGGCCGCAGCGGTGTATTGCTACGGGGCGAGTCCGGTGCCAACGATCCGGTCGGCATCGCACTCATGGTCGTGCTGCTTGGAACCTGCCAATTCACCGCTGCCGCAGCGGGTTCGGTTGCCTGGGAATTTGTCGCGCAGCTGGTGATCGGTGCGATGATCGGGGTGGTCGGCGGGCTGGGGCTGCTGTGGTTCATGCGCAGTGTCCTGCTTCCGGCGGCGGGGCTGTACTCGGTGCGGGTGCTCATGTGCGTGTTCGCCATCTATGGGCTCAGCACCCTCGCGCACGGGTCCGGATTCCTGGCCGTGTTGGTCGCGGGCGTCGTCGTCGGCGACCAGCGCGCCCCTTACAAGATCGAAATCGAGCGTTTCCACTCGGCGCTGGCGAACCTGGCGGAGATCGTTGCCTTCGTTATGCTCGGTCTGACCATTCAGATCACCGGCCCGCACGGCATCACCGAAGGCAACGCGCTGGGCATCGGGCTCGGGCTGGCGGCGTTGCTGGCCCTCGTTATTCGCCCGCTGTTTGTCTGGATCCTGTTGTGGCGCACCGATCTCGGTAGCGGTGAGCGGCTGTTCATCTGCTGGACCGGGCTCAAGGGCGCGGTGCCGATTCTGTTGGGCGTGTTCATCCTGCAAGCCGGTGTCGACGACGCGCAGCGCGCATACGACATCATTTTCGTCGTGGTGGCGTTCTCGGTCATTGTGCAGGGCGGCGCGGTGCCCGCCCTGGCACGCCGCCTGGGCATCCCCCTCGAAACCGTCAACCCGCGCCCTTGGGGGATGAACGCCCGCTTCGAAGAAGAGCCGAACAGCCTGCACCGCTTCACCATTGCCCCGGGCTCGATCGCCGACGGCAGCACCGTCGCCGACCTGCCGTCGGATGATCTGTGGGTCAGCGTGCTCATCCGGCAGGGACGGCTGGTCACCGTCACCGCCGACACCGTTCTGCACGCAGGCGACGAAATCCTCGTCCTCGCCGAACCAGAAACAGTCACCGGCGTAGCGAAACTCTTCGGCCGCACCGTCCGGCCCCACAACAACGAGCGGCGGTCGGCACCCCAACTGCCCGCCCTCCGATTCAGACCACCATGGTTCAAACGATCACCGAGACGGAACAAGGACCGCTGACCTGGTCGAGGGTGGGAATGATGCGGGGTTCGCTGCCTGCCAGGGGCACGAACCTGCGGCAACCGGACCGTCACGCCACCGCTATTTGCCGATGACCAGCAGTTTTCGGTGTTGCAGGAGGTTGGCGTACTGGTCGATACCCGCTCCGGACACTTACCATAACCCCAACTGTGCGGGTCGAGAGATGTCTCGACCCGCACGAGTCGGGGGACGGCCGAC
>NZ_JBEXLC010000267.1:0-5437 GCF_040609795.1 Nocardia sp. NPDC004604 | reverse complement strand
CCCGTTCCTGACCGAACGCGTCATCACCGGCATCCACACCATCGGCCGGGAACTGTTCACCGCGGGGGTACCCGCCTCCCGGGTCAGCTTTCGGCACCCCGCTCCGGCGGATACGACGCGTTACCGCAACATATTCGGCGTTGAGCCGGTCTTCGGCGCAAAGGCCAATGAATTGGCCTTCGACAGTGCCCATCTCGATGACGCGCTGCCGCAGGCCAACGAATGGGCGCGCGGCATATGCGAACAACTCTGCCGCGATCTGCTCAGCGCGCGGCGCGCCCGCACCGGTGTCGCGGGGTCGGTGCGCGATCGGCTGGTCCGCAATCCGGGCGAGATACCGGATCAAATCGCTGTTGCCGCCGAGCTTTTCATGAGTCCGCGGACACTGTCGCGACGGCTGCGGCACGAGGGCACCTCCTTCCGCCATCTGCTCGATGAGGTTCGGGAGATGATGTCGGAGGAGCTGTTGCACCACACCGATATGACCACCGAACAGGTGGCGGCGCGGCTCGGTTACGCGGAGGCGGCATCGTTCATTCGCGCATTCCGGCGCTGGAAAGGCTGTCCGCCGCAGGAGTTTCGGGCACGTGGTGGGCGGACGGCCGCGCCGATCAAGGCGGTGTCCGAGTTCGCGCTCGACCGGACCCATCTGGTCGGCGCCGGTTGACGGCTCGGTCGGCTTGTCCCGGACCCGATCTCAGTGAGTTTCGTCCGCGTCCCCGATTGTCTGTACGAGCATGTCGGACATGGTGCTGCTGATGAACTTCGGGATCGTGGGGGCGAAGAGTTTGAGGTAGGAGTCCATCCATTCGTGGCGGGTGTTGAGGAATGGGAAGTCGGTGGGGGCCATGTAGCGGACGGCGAGCATGGGTAGTGGCGCGTCGAGTGCGGGGAAGTCCGGGTTGTGCAGTCCCGGTACGGTGCACCCCGGATAGAACTGACCGAGCATCAGACCCTTTTCGACGAACCGAGATTTGTGTTCGATTTGAACCGCGTCGACATCTTCGTATTCGGTGAGGTCCGGAAAGACCACCAGGACAGCCTTGAACTTGGAATCGGGTTCGTCCCGGGGCGGCAGGGCGGGGAACAGGTCGTACAGATCGTCGACGACCGCGGTCAGGAACCCGGCGTCGATGGAACGACCTTCGACGAATGCGGCCCACAGGAAGTGGTTCGCGATGGCGCGGCTGGTGTAAGGACAGACCGGGCCGGTTCGGCCGAGATCGGGATGTGGCTGACACAGGTATTCGCGGGTCCACCTACGTAATTCGGCTGCACGGGGATGCGCGGCGATAGGAGTCGCTGGATCGGGAGCGAACAGGTTGACTGGCTCAACGCCGGAGCGAGACCCGACGATTCGGCAGGTGTTCATGATCGGCTTGTCCTTGTGTGGGTTGGGACTCCTGTGGGGTGGTGTGGGCTGAGCGGAAGTGCTCGGTGAGGACGAATCCGATCGCGCGCAGCGAATCGGGATCGATCATCCGCTCGTGCCGGACCGAAATGTGGTGTTCGGTGATCCGGCCGGTGATGAGGTCGTTCCATGCGAGGGCCGGGGAGGGCCCGTCGACTGTGTGGGCGGCGCTGAAGTAGATCAGGTCACCGTCGAATGGCGTCGGCCGGTGGTTCAACGTGAGGTCGACGAGCCGGGTGTAGTCCTCGTGCAGGAGCACGAGATGCTCGGGGGTCACTGCGGTGAACAGTCCGCCTTGCCGGTGCAGCAGCTCCGCCGCCGCGGCGGCGGTGAGATCGGCCGGGCCCGGTGGCACCTCGAAGCCAGCGAACTCGGCGAGCAGCTTCCCGATGGTAGGGGTTGGTGCGCGTACGGTGCAGGCCGTGACGACGCGAGTGTCCATCACGGCCAGGGTGGCGACGGACTCGCCGTCGCGGCGGAGTCGGACGGCGATCGCGTGCGCGATGGTGCCGCCGAGCGAGTAGCCGAGCAGGTGGTACGGGCCGTGCGGCTGGATTGCGCGGATCTCTTGGACGTAGCGGGCGGCGAGTTCGTCGAGCGTCTCGAATTCCGCGGTGGCATCGCTGAATGCCGGGGATTGCAGCCCGTATACGGGGCGGTCGGGATCGATGTGCTGTACGAGTCCGCTGAAACCCCAAGCCAATCCGATGGCGGGGTGGACGCAGAACAGCGGTGGTTCGGTTCCGGCGGCGCGCAGGGGGAGAATGACGGACAGCGCTTCGCTGAGGTCCTGCTCGTCGAGCCCATTGCGGCCGGTGTCGATGCGATAGGCCAGCGACTCGGGTGTCGGATCGGTGAAGATCCACTGAACCGGCACGTCGACACCGGTCGACTCGGCCAGCCGCGCCACCAGCGTGGCCGCGGCGAGCGAGTTGCCGCCGAGGGTGAAGAAGCCGTCGTCGAGGCCGACTCGCTCGATGTCGAGGGTTTGGGCGAAGGCGTCGCAGACGGTGGCCTCGAGTGCGGTCGACGGCGGACGGAACCGGGCAGGTCGCCACTGTGGTGTGGGTAGGGCTTTGTAATCCACTTTGCCGGTGGGGGTGAGGGGTATCCGGTCAACGGTGAGGATGGCGGTCGGGATCATGTGCGTGGGCAGTCGCGTCGTGAGGTGGGCGGTCAGTGCCGCGGTGTCGGGCGTGATGCCGGGAGCGGGCACGACGTAGCCGACGAGTTGATCGCTGCCATTGGGGCGGGTGTGGATCGTGACGGCGGCTTGGTCGGTATCGGGGTGGTCGCGCAGCGCGGCTTCGATGTCGCCGGGTTCGATGCGGTGGCCGTTGATCTTGAGCTGCAGGTCACTGCGACCGGAGAATCGCAGTGTTCGATCGGTGGTCCAGGCGACGAGGTCGCCGGTTCGATACATGCGTGTACCGGGCGGCCCGTAGGGGGCGGGAATGAATCGGGCCGCGGTGATCGCAGGCTGCCGGTGGTAGCCGCGGGCGAGACCTGGTCCGGAGACGTACAGTTCGCCGACCACTCCGGCTGGGACGGGGCGCAGTCTGCGGTCGAGTACGACGGCGGTGAATCCGAGCACCGGCCCGCCGATCGTCATCGGGCCGCCCGTGCTCGTGGTCAAAGGAGCATGGCCGCAGCTGACGACGGTCGTTTCGGTGGCCCCGTAGCTGTTGAGCACTGTGCGGCCCGACGTCCATTGCGCGGCGAGGTCGGGCGGGCAGGTCTCGCCGCCGAGGATCAGGGTTTCGAGGGTGTCGACGGTGTCAGGGTGTAATGAGGCGAGCACGGTGGGCGTGATAGCGGCATGGGTGACGTGTTCGGCATTGATCACCTCGGCCAGTTCGGTGCCAGCGGCCACCGACGCGGGTGCGAGGACCAGAGTGGCGCCAGCGGCGGTCGCGCTGAGCCATTCGAGGATCGAGACGTCGAAGGTCGGCGAGGCGACGGCCAGCATCCGCGAAGCCGGGGTGAGGCCGTACCGCTCCCGTGTCTCGGCGGCCAGGTTCGCTATCCCGGTATGGGTGACCACCACTCCCTTGGGGGTCCCGGTGGAGCCGGAGGTGTAGATCAGGTAGGCCGGATGCTCCAGCCGTAGTGGGGTTGTGCGTTCGGCGTCATCGATCGCTGTCGGGGCGGCCGCCGCCGTCTTCGCGAGAAAGACGGGATCGTCGAGGGCGAGCCATTCCAGCGCTTCCGGTAACCGGTCTCGGTAGGTATCGAGGGTCAGCCCGACGGCGGCACCGGAATCGGTGAGAATGCGCGTGACCCGGTCGCGCGGATGGGTGGGGTCGACCTGGACGAACGCGCCGCCGGTCTTGGCGACCGCCCATACGGCGATCATCGCGTCGATGCAGCGCGGCAGTGCCACAGCAACGATCACTTCCGGACCTATCCCCATATCAATGAATATCTGTGCCCACCGGTTGGAAGTTTCATCGAGTTCGCGGTACGACAGCCGCACGTCGTCGCAGACCAGCGCTTCCGTGCCGGGCGTCGTCGTGGCCGCGTCCCATAACACCTGCGGCAACGGCGCAGGCACCGTGCCGGGCCGACCGCGGACGGGCACCAGCGTGGCCTGCTCGACGGGCGAGAGCAGCTGCAGTTCGGTGAGTGGGAGGTCGATATGCGTGGCGATGGTGTCGAGCACCCGCAGTACCCGGTCGGCAAGGGCGTCGATCTGCTGTCGAGTGAACAGTTCGGGCAGGTATTCGAAGGTCAGGTGTAGCCGGGTGTCGTGGTGAGCGACCAGGCCGAGCGGATAGTGCGCGGCGTCTCGTCCCTGGACGTCGCGGACGTGCATTCCGGCGATGTCGGTGTCCTCGGACAGCCCGGCTCGGTCGACCGGGTAGGACTCGAAGACGGTCACGGTGTCGAACATCGCGCCGGGACCGGCCACCTGTTGGATCCGTGCGAGTCCGAGGTGCTGATGATCGAGCAGCGCAGCCTGTTCGGTTTGGATTCGCCGCAATAGCTGGGCGAGGGTTTCGCGGTGGTCGAGCCGGACGCGGACGGGCACGGTGTTGACGAACAGTCCGATCATCGATTCGATGCCGGGAAGCTGTGGCGGGCGCCCGGAGACGGTGGTGCCGAAGACCACGTCTTCGCGGGCGGTCGCATTG
The DNA here is from genome assembly GCF_040609795.1 of Nocardia sp. NPDC004604. Classification (NCBI taxonomy): domain Bacteria; kingdom Bacillati; phylum Actinomycetota; class Actinomycetes; order Mycobacteriales; family Nocardiaceae; genus Nocardia; species Nocardia sp. NPDC004604. The sequence continues at coordinate 892 of NZ_JBEXLC010000267.1, read as the reverse complement.
GCGAGCACGAGCGCCCACGCCGCCTGGACGATGGTGTTGAGGGTGGCCTCCTGGTGGTGGGCCACCGTCACCAGGGCCGCGGTGCGGTCCTCGTCGAGCTGCACGCGCACTTCGCTCGCTGCGGCGGTGGGTCGGCGGGCGCGGTCGGCGGGGGCCAGCAGAGTCGGCTGGGTGACACCCTCGAGTGCCTGTGTCCATGCGGTCTCCGCCGCGGCCTGGTCCTGGCTGTTGAGCCAGGTCAGGTAGTCGCGGTAGGGACGTACCGGGGGTAGGGCCGCGGTGTCGCTGTCGGTGGCGTAGAGGATCAGTAGTTCTCGGATCAGTAGTGGTGTGGACCAGCCGTCGATCAGGATGTGGTGCATGCTCAGCAGTAGCCGGTATTGCTGGGGGGCGGTGTTGATCAGGGTCAGTCGCAGCAGTGGTGCTGTGGTCATGTCGAATCGGCGGTCGCTGGTCGTGACCTGTTCGAGTGCGGCGGCGGTGTCGTCGTGTTCGGTGAGGTCGATTTCGGTGAACGGGACCTCGACGGTGTGGGGCACCACTTGGACGGGTTCGTGGGCGCCGTCGCGCACGAACGCGGTCCGTAGGTTGGGGTGTCGCCGCAGCAGGGTTTGTGCGGCGCGGTGCAGCCGGTCCGCGTCGACGTCTCCGCCGAGTTCGACGCATAGTTGCACGATGTAGGCGTCGATGGCGTCGGTGGCGAGTTGGGCGTGGAACAGCAGTCCGGCCTGTAGTGGGGTCAGCGGCCAGATGTCGTCCAGCGCCGGATACCTAGCCTCGAGTCGGTCGATCGCGGGCTGGTCGAGGTCGACGAGGCCGAGATCCGAGGGTGTCAGCCCGCCGACACCGGGTCGGGACGCGTGGGTGGCCAGCGCTGTCACGGCGTCGCGCC
>NZ_JBEXLC010000266.1:0-5724 GCF_040609795.1 Nocardia sp. NPDC004604 | reverse complement strand
GGTGGCGCGCGCATCATCCTCAAGCGCGAGGACCTGAACCACACCGGTTCGCACAAGATCAATAACGTGCTCGGCCAGGCACTGCTCGCCAAGCGCATGGGCAAGAATCGGGTGATCGCGGAGACCGGCGCCGGTCAGCACGGCGTCGCCACCGCGACCGCGTGCGCACTGCTCGGTCTCGACTGTGTCGTCTACATGGGCGCGGTCGACACCGCCCGCCAGGCGTTGAACGTGGCCCGCATGCGGCTGCTCGGCGCCGAGGTGATCTCGGTGACCACCGGTTCGCAGACCCTCAAGGACGCGATCAACGAGGCGCTGCGCGACTGGGTCACCAATGCCGAGGTCACCTACTACTGCTTCGGCACCGCGGCCGGGCCGCACCCGTTCCCGCTGATGGTGCGCGACCTTCAGCGCGTCGTCGGCCTGGAGGCCCGCGCCCAGGTGCAGGCGCTCACCGGTCGGCTGCCCGACGCGGTCACCGCCTGCGTCGGCGGCGGCTCCAATGCCATCGGCATCTTCCACCCCTTCCTCGACGATGCGGGTGTGCGGCTGATCGGCTACGAGGCGGCCGGTGACGGCGTCGAAACCGGAAGGCACGCGGCCACCTTCACCGGTGGCACGCCCGGTGCGTTCCAGGGCGCCTACTCCTATCTGCTGCAGGACGAGGACGGCCAGACCATCGAATCGCATTCGATCTCGGCCGGTCTGGACTATCCGGGCGTCGGGCCCGAACACGCCTACCTCAAGGACATCGGCCGCGCCGAATACCACCCGATCACCGATACCGAGGCGATGGACGCGCTGCTGCTGCTGAGCCGCGCCGAGGGCATCATCCCCGCGATCGAGTCCGCGCACGCGGTGGCCGGTGCGCTGAAGCTCGGTAGGGAATTGGGCAAGGGCGCGATCATCTTGGTGAACCTGTCCGGGCGCGGCGATAAGGATATGGACACGGCGGCGCGATGGTTCGGGCTGTTCGATGACCACGCCGCTGATAAGGAGACCGCGCAGTGAGCGAGCGAACCAGCAGCACAGCGTCCATGACGACGACGGAGCCGAGCATCAGCGAGGCGCAGTCGTGAGTCAGCAGTCCCGCCTCGCCAATACCTTCGCCGCCTGTCGCGCGGAGGAACGGGCCGCGCTGATCGGCTACCTGCCCGCAGGCTATCCGGATCTGGCCGGTTCGATCGAGGTGTGTCGCACCATGGTCGAATCCGGCTGCGACATCATCGAAGTCGGTGTCGCCTACTCAGATCCGGTCATGGACGGACCGACCATCCAGGCCGCCGCCGAGCAGGCGCTGCGCGGGGGCGTCCGGGTGCGCGATGTGTTCTCGGTGGTCGAGGCGATCACCGGAGCGGGCGGCCAGGCCGTCGTGATGAGTTACTGGAATCCGGTGCTGCAGTATGGCGTCGACCGGTTCGCGCGGGATCTGGCCGCCGCGGGCGGGTCCGGCATCATCACCCCGAACCTGATTCCGGAGGAGGCCGACGACTGGTTCGTCGCCTCGGCCTCGCATGATCTGGACCGTATCTTCCTGGTCGCGCCGTCCTCCACCGAGGAGCGTCTGGTCAAGACCATCGAGGCCAGCCGCGGCTTCGTCTACGCGGCCTCGACCATGGGCGTGACCGGCGCCCGCGATGTGGTTTCCTCCGCCGCGCCCGCGCTGTGCGCGCGCATCCGCGCCCACTCCGATATCCCGATCGGCGTCGGACTCGGCGTGCGCTCGGGGGCACAGGCGGCCGAAATCGCTTCCTACGCAGACGGGGTCATCGTGGGCTCGGCACTGGTGACCGCCGCCGCGCACGGACTCGATGCGGTCCGCACGCTGACGGCCGAACTGGCCGAGGGCGTCCGCTCCGCGACCGTCGCCTCCTAGCCGCATCCGCTCGCCTACCGGGGCGCACCGACCGCGAATCTCGGTGTGCGGCTGTGCTCCGCTACGGTTGGGGCCGTGACCTTACGAGTCCTCGCAGACAGCGTCTTGAGCAACGGTGCCGTCACCGCTGATGTGTTGGCCTACATCCCCAGCCCGGCTCAGGGCGTCTGGCATATCGGCCCATTCCCGCTACGGGCCTATGCCCTGTGCATCATCCTCGGCATCATCGTCGCCATCTGGTGGGGTGAGCGGCGCTGGCAGCAGCGCGGTGGGCAGCAGGGCGCGGTCCTCGATGTCGCCATGTTCGCGGTGCCGTTCGGTCTGGTCGGTGGGCGGCTCTATCACGTGGCCACCGACTGGCAGAAGTACTTCGGCGCCGACGGCCACCCGATCGACGCGCTGAAGATCTATCAGGGCGGCCTCGGCATCTGGGGCGCGGTCTTCCTCGGCGGTGTCGGTGCCTGGATCGGCTGCCGGGTCTACCGAATCCCGTTGCCCGCGTTGGGTGATGCGATTGCACCGCCGATTCTGCTGGCCCAGGCCATCGGCCGTCTCGGCAATTACTTCAACCAGGAACTCTACGGCCGCAAGACCGATGTGCCGTGGGGTCTGGAGATCTACCTGCGCTTCGATGATCAGGGCAAGCTCGACATGATGAACGGCGTCTCCACCGGCGTCGTCGATAAGGTCGTGCAGCCGACGTTCCTGTACGAGATGATCTGGAACCTGCTGATCGTGGTGCTGCTGGTGCAGATCGATAAGCGCTACCGCATCGGCCACGGCCGCCTGTTCGCGCTCTACGTCGCCGGGTACTGCCTCGGCCGCTTCTTCGTGGAGCTGCTGCGCGACGACGAGGCAACCAAGATCGCGGGGATCCGGATCAACTCGTTCACCTCCGCGATCGTATTCCTCGCTGCCGTCGCCTATTTCATCTTCGCGACGAAGGGCAGGGAGACCGCGGATCAGTTGCAACCGTCGACGGTCTCGCGCCCGTGGCCGTGGCAGATCGGCGCGCTGCGCGCGGCGGGTGCGGAATCCGAGGCGGCGTCGAAGGCCGCAGCGGCGGCGGAGGCCGTGGCCCCGAAGCGCAGCGCGGCGACGACGACGGACGAGACATCGGCCGCGGCAGCCGAATCGGAGACGAGTGCGGCCGAGTCCGAGCAGGCCGAGTCCGAGCAGGATGACGACGGATCCGGGAAATCCGAGGTGGCCGAACCGAATACCGCTGCCGACGGACCGAATCTGACAAAATCCCAGAACTCTGGCAACGAACCGGACACCACCGGCGATAACTCAACGGAGTCCGAGACCTCGGACACCGAGCAGGGCAAGGTCGCAACCTCGAAAAAGGACGACTGACCCCATAACCATTTGGGTAACTCGTTGGGGGCACCGAGTAGACATGCAACCGCGTGTCCGCAACGATACCTTCGGGTGCCCAATTGCCCGGTTAGAACGCGGGGAGACGGGTGAGCGCCCGTCGAAATACACGAATGATGGAGGACATTAGTGACCGACCCCTACCAGAACCAGCCAGGCTTCGGCGGCCCGCAGTACGGTCCGCCCGGGACGGGGCCGGACCTGAACAAGCAGCCCGAGGTGCCGCGCCAGCCGCAGTACCCGTCGGATCCGTACAACCAGCAGCCGCAGTACGGTCAGCAGCCGCCGCAGTACGGCCAGCAGCCGCCGCAATACGGCCAGCAGCCGCCCCAGTACGGTCAGCCCGACCCCTACGGCCAGCAGCCGGGCGGCTACCCGTCCGCGCCCTACCCGGGCGGCGGCTACAACCCGAACGATCCGGAAGCGCCCTACGGTCGCGACCCGTTCGGTGTCCCGTTCTCGGATAAGCAGAAGCTGACCGCGGGTCTGCTGCAGATCTTCCTCGGTGGCTTCGGTATCGGCCGTTTCTACACCGGCCACACCGGCATCGCCATCGCACAGATCGCGGTCACCTGGCTGACCTGCGGTATCGGCGGTATCTGGCCGCTGATCGACGGCATCATGATGCTGACCGGAAAGGTGCCCGACAGCCTCGGGCGGCCACTGCGCGACTGATCGCCGCGAACAGATAACCGACGGGCCCCGTCGCATCGGATGACGATGTGACGGGGCCGTCGCAATTTCGGCCCGCGGTAGGCGGATTCGGCGCACGATGATCGCAATACTGTCGATCGGCAGCCACCTGGCGTACCCTGAGCCGGGTTTTGTGTCGTGTGTGGATGCGGTATCGGTCCGCACACCGAAGAGAGGGACTTTCGTGCGCCGCAAGCTGTTCGCCGCCGCCATGCTCGCCATCATCGCCGCCACCGGGCTCACCGCCTGCGGCAGCAGCAGCGATCCGAACGTGCTGAAGGTCGGTACCGAAGGCACCTACTCGCCGTTCAGCTATCAGGGCTCGGACGGCAAGCTCACCGGGTACGACATCGAGGTGATCCAGGCGGTCGGCGACAAGATCGGCAAGAAGATCGAATTCGTGCAGACGCCGTGGGACGCGATCTTCGCCGGCCTCGAGTCCAAGCGCTTCGATCTGGTCGCCAACCAGGTCTCGATCACCGACGAGCGCAAGGCCAAGTACGCCCTTTCGCAGTCCTACACCACCTCCGAGGGCGTGATCCTCACCCGCGGGGATAGCACCGGCATCAACGCGCTCACCGACCTCAACGGCAAGACCACCGCGCAGTCGGCGACCAGCAACTGGGCCAAGGTCGCTCAGGGCGCGGGCGCCAAGGTCGAGGCGGTGGAGGGCTTCGTGCAGGCCGTCCAGTTGCTCAAGACCGGCCGGGTGGATGCGACCGTCAACGACAGCCTCGTCGCGCTCGACTACATCAAAAAGAACGGCGACACCAGCGTCAAGATTGCCGCCAAGGCCGGTGAGGTCAGCCATCAGGCCTTCGCCGCCCGCAAGGACGACGCGCTGATCGGCCAGGTGAATACCGCGCTGGATCAATTGCGTGCCGACGGCACCCTGACCAAGATCGCCGAGAAGTACTTCGGCACCGACGTCAGCAAATAGCCGTCCGTGGATCCCGCGACCAGGGAACTGATCTGGCACAACCTGTGGCCGATGCTGCAGGCCACGATCAATAAGACCATTCCGCTGACCGCGATCAGCTTCGTCATCGGTCTGGTCATCGCATTGTTCGTGGCCTTGGCGCGGATGTCACCGCTGTGGTTCGTCTCGGCGCCCGCACGGTTCTACATCTCGCTCATTCGCGGTACGCCGCTGCTGGTGCAGCTGTTCATCGTGTTCTACGCGCTGCCGCAGTTCAATATCGTTATCGATCCGTTTCCGGCGGCGGTGATCGCGTTCAGTCTGAATGTCGGCGGCTACGCCGCCGAGGTCGTGCGCGCCGCCATTCTCAGCGTCGCGGAGGGCCAGTGGGAAGCGGCCAAGGCGCTCGGTATGTCGTATGCCCAGGAGTTGCGGCTGATCATCCTGCCGCAGGCCGCGCGGATCGCGGTGCCACCGCTTTCAAATACGCTCATTTCACTGGTGAAGGACACCTCGCTGGCCTCGACCATCTTGGTGACCGAACTGTTGCGTACCGCACAGCTCGCGGCGGCCCCGACCTTCGACTTTTTCGCCCTGTACGGCGTCGCGGCGCTCTACTACTGGGTGATCTGCCTGGTGCTCGGCTTCGGGCAGACCCGCCTGGAAACCCGGCTTTCCCGCCATGTCGCACGCTGACCAGACCCGTTTGTAGTTTCCACTAATGCTTCGTACATATTTTTCACCTACCTTTCACCGAGGCCACAGCGGGCTCGGGTTCATTAATTGAATCGGCGCCAACAACATTATTCATATGTCCACCAACACCCACTGAAGACTGTCCGTGTAAGCGTTCTTC
>NZ_JBEXLC010000265.1:0-6156 GCF_040609795.1 Nocardia sp. NPDC004604 | reverse complement strand
AAGTGCCTAAAGCACTTGAAAATGCTGGTTTCGGTGCTCTTGAACTTGGTGGCATTACACCTAAACCACAAGATGGCAATCCTAAACCGCGTATGAGCAGTCCACCGCCTTCTGGATCTGCTCGTCCATCGTCACCGGAATGTCATCGGAATCCCCCGGCAAGAACTCCGGACCGTACGGGGCCACCTGAATAACAAGCTTTTCCTGATTCTCCGGTAGCAGCGAATCGTCGAGAAAATGCATGATCGTCCTTTCTGGATTCTGATCGAATTCGGTTGTGCGGAGCGGGTTTTTACCGCTGCTCCGTGCGGCGACGCTCGAACGCGTCGAACTCTTCGGCAAGAATGGGCACACCGACATTGCATGCATGAATGCCCAGCACACTGGTCAGCTCGAGCACCGCGAGAATCTCCGCACGGGAGACCCCGAGCTCGAGGGCGGCGCGGATATGTCGGCGTACTCCCGGGGAGTACATATGTGTGCACGCGGCGTCGACCGCAATGCTCAACAACTCGACGAACTGTGGAGTCAGTACGCCGCGGTGAATCGGCAGACTACCCATCGACATGAACTGCTCGGTCCATTCCGGATCCCACTCGAACAGCTTGTCCCACAACGGGTTCCAACTATTCCCGGCACGCATGGCATCGACGGTCGGCGTGGGCGGGGACGACGGTGCGGACTCGATTGTCACGGTGGCTCCTGTGATGCGCGGAATGTGATAGCGGTCACGGTATGCGCATCAATTCGGATATGCTTGACTATCTGGGTCAATAAGATTGACAATCCGGGACATACCGAAGGGGTGTGGACATGGCGACGATGGTGCGCAGTGCCGTACTGTCCGGCTATGTCGATCTGGCCTTATCGCTCGGGCTGGATCCGATGCTGCTGCTGCGCTCGGTCGGGATAGGTCCCGCGGGACTCGCCGCCAGCGACACCTGGCTGCCCGGCGAAGCAGTCGACCAACTCCTGGAACGCTCGGCAGCGGAAACGGACTGCATCGACTTCGGGCTACGGCTCGCGCAGCGACGCGACCTGTCCAACCTCGGTCCGGTCGCACTGGTCGCCCGCGAGGAGCCCGATATCCGCAGCGCACTACACATCGTGGTCCGCTATGTCAGCCTGCACAACGAAGCGCTCCGCACTCGGCTGACCGAAACCAACAGCCTGACCACCATCCACATCCAAGCGGCACCGCAGATCTCGATGGGCCGGCAATCCGTAGAACTCGCGATCGGCGCGACCTGCCAGATCCTGCGCGAATTCCTCGGCCACGCCTGGCACCCGGTATCGGTCTGCTTCACCCACGCGGCGCCGGCCGACCCCGACACCCACCTCCGGATTCTCGGTCCGTCAATAGAATTCGACCAGGACTTCGATGGCATCGTCTGCTATTCCCGCGACCTCGACGCCCCGAATCCACTCGCCCACCCCGTACTTCGCCCCTACGCCCGCGAATACCTCAAAACACTGGCTCCGTCGGGCGAATCCACCGCCGACCAGGTGCGCGCCATCATCGAATCGCTGCTCCCGACCCAACACTGCTCGGCCACCACTGTCGCCCAAAAGCTCGGCATGGACCGCCGCACCCTGCATCGACACCTCACCCGCACCGGGGAAACCTTCACCGGCATCCTCGACACCACCCGCCTCGACCTGGCCCACCGCTACCTCACCCAGCGCGACCGCACACTCACCGACATCGCAACCGAACTCGGATTCTCCGAACTCAGCGCCTTCTCCCGATGGTTCCGCCACCACACCGGCACCAGCCCCAGCCGATCCAGAGACCAATAGCCCGCACATGGGCAGTCGATCCAACCCGACGCCACCCTGCAGTGGGTGCGCGGCGATTTCAGCTGCTCGCGCAGTTCAACCAGACCGACCCGGCCGCTGGGCTGGCCGCTGGCCAACTTCCTGTACCAGCCCTGGAAAACACCTGCGGTGGCGGTCAGCTGCAGGTGGCAGCACGACGACTCGGTTCGTGACGTGAACATTGCTGTCGGCGTGGCCTTTTCGGGACGACTACGTGCCATCGCCATCGGTGTCGGCCCACAGCCCGTGAATGTCGCGTTCCCCAGCGCAGGCGACTCCGATGACCACTCGACCTTGCGTCAAAGTCTGTGAACGACAACGACAGTAGGGATACATCGCATCTGTCGGCGTTCACGCGATGTCGGCGGCGAGAGAGGCGGACCAGCATCCTCACCGCCGACATCGATGCGCGGCTAGGCGATCCAAGCGCCGGTCATCGCCTGTACGGCCGAACCGTCGAAATCGGCGAGCTTCATCCCGACGAAAGCGCGCGCGGTGTCCGAAGTAAGCGTTCGGAACGCGGGCCGCTCGCAGGCCAGCAGTTCGACCATCTGCGTCGCCACGTCTTGCGGAGTCTGTGCGTTTGCGAAGGCACCGCGGGTGCGGTCCAGATAGGCCGACAGCGCGGGCGCATACGGACCCACCTGTTCCAGCACAGTGTCCCGGCCAGCCACATTATTGACGAATTCGCTGGCCACCGCTCCCGGCTCGACCACGCTGACGGCCACACCGACCCTCGCCGCCACCGGCGCCAGCGACTCCATAAAGCCTTCGACGGCGAACTTGGCCGCGCAGTAGGCCTCGTTGAACGGCTGGCCCACCACACCGCCCACGCTGGTGACGGTCACCACGCGCCCTTCGCTCGCGCGGAGCAGGGGTAGTGCCGCCTTGGTGACCTGTAGGACGCCGAAGAAGTTGACCTCCATGACGGCGCGCACGTCGTCGATGCTCTCCTGCTCCAGCGTGCCCAGATGACCGGCGCCGGCATTGTTGACCAGCGCGTCGAGGCGGTCGAGCCCGGCCAGGCAGGCCGCGACCGAGCCGGGGTCGGTCACATCCAGCTCCCGGACCTCGACGCTCACACCGGCCGCCTCCGCAGCCGCGCGCAGCGCGCCCGCCTTGGCGGTGTCGCGCATGGTGGCAATGACCTGCCAGCCATTCTCCGCGGCGGCGATGGCGGTGGCCAGGCCGATGCCGGAGGAGGTGCCGGTGATCAGGACGGTCTTGGGGCTCATCTTCGCAAATCCCTCGGTTGATTATGTTACATAACTATTATGATTCATAACTATGTATGGTGACATTACGCGTTGTCAAGCATCTTGGTAGATATGGTTTCCATGTCGAACACTTCGGATGAGCTGGCCAGCGACGTCCTGAGCCTCTTCGCGGCCATCACCCGCCGCTATGCACAAGAATCCGACGCTGCGGCCACCGCCCACGAATTGACCCCGCTCCAGGTCAAGGCGCTGCTCGCCGCCGAAGACCCCGTCCCGATGCGCCGCATCGCCGCCCGCCTGCACGCAGAGCCCTCCAACGTCACAACGATCATCGACCGCCTGGAATCCCGCGGCCTGGTCGAACGGCGGCCGAACCCGGGCGATCGTCGCATCAAACTCGTCGCCGCCACCCCCGCCGGTCGCGCCGCCGCCGCCGACCTCCGCACTCGCATGCCCTTCGCCGCAGACCCACTGGTCCGACTCACCACCGAGCAGCGCGAATCCTTGCGCAAGCTACTGCGACTGGTATTGGAGGCATGACACAACACGCACCCCCGCCCGAGCCGCCCACTACCTTCGCTACGAGCCCGAACAGTCCGGTCTGACGAGGTTCGACGTATCCGCTTGCCAGCTGTCGCCCGGCGGGGTCGTTACGACCTGCTCGATCGCCCGCCTCGGCTGACATGGATTCCGGTCGTAATAAACGGCTTTCGAGGCTGTGGCCGCGCCTCGGCGATCCGGCCGCATGTGCGCGCTCCAGCGGTCAGCCGTCGAAGCCCGAAATTGGGGGTTACCCCGGTCCCACCGGCCACACTGCTGAGGGTTGCGGCCCTGGACATCCCCGAGCATCTGGTCGAGATCGAAGCCACCGCCATCCTGGACCGACCGGATGGCCTCGGCCCGACCTGACGCCGGGGCGCACGGCCATCCGGATTCGGCGCAGGTCATTGCTGATTCAGGTCGACTCCTGGGCCGACCGACCTGCCCGGCGCGCCGATCGTGGCCGGACAGCAAGGCAGACAAGGAATTTCGTCGGCGTCATGGGACTACGACGCGGCAACGCGGGTGTTCGACCGAATTCGAGGCGATCGTGCAGGCGCAGCCGATGCCGGGCCGCCGCTTGAACCGGTCGCGGTCAGGGGGTCAGTAGGGTGTTCACTTCGTCGGCGAACAGCAAAGCGGGATCGAACTCCATGCCGGTGAAATGGCCCGCGAGTTCGAGCGAGAGAACGCCATGGAGGCGGGTCCAAAAAGATATGGCACGGTGCAGCGTCGTGGCCGGCACCGCATGGCCATCGGCCCATCGGCGATGGTTCTCGAGGTGGGCGTCGAACGGCGTCGACTGCTTTGCCGGGGACAGCGCGGAGAATGCCTCGATCAGCACCGTCATGATTTCGGATGAGATCTCGGTGGTGTCCTCGGGTGCGTGGTAGCCGGGGACAGGTGTGCCGTAGATGAGGAAGTACCGCTGCGGGTCCCGCAAGGCCCATTCCCGCACGGTGCAGGCCAGCCCGGCCACGTCGGCACCGGAGTCGAATGTGGCCCGCAGAGCATCGGCAAGGCTTCGGTAGGCGTCGCGGATGAGTGCGGTGATCAACTCGTCGCGACTGGCGAAGTACCGGTAGAGGGCGGGGCCGCTCATACCCACGTGTTTGGCAATCGCGTTGAGCGACAAGCCGGATACGCCCGCCGTGGCGATTTGCGCCCAAGCGTGCTGCTTGATTTCGTCGCACACCTGGGCCCGATAGCGCTCCCGCGAACTGGTCCCAGCCGCTCCCATCAACCGCCTCCGCTCAGGCTCCGCATCCTCTTCGAGTTAGACCTTATCACTTTTTTTATTGACACTCACACCATCTTGGTTATAGCTTCTAACTAAATCGAGTGGTCCTAACTCGAAGGTAGTCGGCCCGAGACCCGAACGAGGAGAGCAACCATGTCCAACACCCAACAAACCCCCCGCCGCCGAGCCGGTGCGCGCACTGCCCTGTTCCTGATCCCACTGGCCGCCGCGGTCGCACTGACCTCCGTCGCCGCGTGCAGCAGCGACAACAACGACACACGCACTGGCAGCACCGGTCAGGCCACAACGACCGGGGACGCCACTCACCCGGCTTCGCTGACCTGCCAAGGGGCAGGCATCGATGACGCCGCGCGGATCCGGTACCGGACCGAGACCCTTATCAAGGCCCCGCTGAGCACCATTTGGGAACTGCAGAGCGACGTGGAACGCTGGCCCTCCTGGCAGCAGCCCGTCACCAGCATGAAGCGTCTGGACCAGGGACCACTGCGGGCGGGCTCGCAGTTCCGGTGGACAACTCCGGTGCCCGCCAGCCCCACCACCCCTGCCACCACCCTGACCATAACTTCCTCCGTCCAGCAAATGCAGCAGAGCAATTGCATCCGCTGGAGCGGACCCGCCATCGGCGACGGACTGCGCATCGACAACGGCATCCACGTCTGGAACTTCACCGAAGTCGACGGCGGTGTGCTGGTGCGCACCGAAGAGAACTGGACCGGCGCACAGGTCGAAGCCGACATACCCACCTCCACCGCCTTCCTCGGAGCAGGCCTCGAAGCCTGGTTGAAAGACCTCAAGACCACCGCCGAAGCCCATCCCTGAGGCCAGTGATCGGCCGCACTCGCGCCGTAGCGACCGACGAGGGTCGGTGCGCATTCCGTGCGGGCCGAAGAGGATGAGAAGTTCGACCACCCTGCCATCGGCGCTGCGGCAGGGATGTGTCGAATTCGGCTGACTCACCGGGCGACAGCGTCAGGTCCGCTCGCCGAGCACAAGCCGCAGGTGACCGCTGAGGATATACAGCCAGGTGCGGCCACTGCGCCATGTCGGAGATGTATCGCCGCCGAAAAGCTCGAGGCCGACTGCGGCGGAGGAGAGTAGCAGCTGTCGCCTATCGAGTACCGAGGATGTCGGACGCGGTGTCGGCGTCATCGTTGTGCGTGGGCTCCACCGTGTGCTCGGGTGTGGCCGTGCGCTGACTCTTTCGGTAGCTGTAGGTAATGCCGACGATCAGGATTGCCAGGAGCGCGGCGGAGGTGCCATAGGTGCCCAGCGCGAGTCCGCCGCTGGCGTGGGGTTTGGACAGCCAGTCGCCCATGGTCG
>NZ_JBEXLC010000264.1:0-6172 GCF_040609795.1 Nocardia sp. NPDC004604 | reverse complement strand
AAATAGAATTATAAAATTTAAAATATGACTCATTTGTCAGTATTGTTTAAAAACAGGAGCTATGTAAAGTGTTTCAACATGAACGATGCCCGTCCGGTCGATATGGATGTGCTGCACGACGCGTTCGGGCACGTCGATATCCATCTGCTGCAGTACTCGGGCGCGATCTGGTACCCGATGGTCTACGACATTCCGAACCGCACCAAGTCGAACTTCGGCAAGCAGAAGCGTCAGCGCGGTATGGATCGCGCCCGCAGCTATATCGAACAGGTCGGTGCCACCTGGGTCGTCCCCTCGGCCGGTCCGCCGGTCTTCCTCGACGATGAGCTGCGCTACCTCAATGACGATCGCGGCGACGAGGGCAATATCTTCCCGGATCAGATGGTGTTCCTGGAGCAGATGAAGATCCACGGCAACGAGGGCGGGATCTTGATGATCCCGGGTTCGGTCGCCGAAGTCCGCGGTGCGGAACTGTCGCTGACCCATCCGTTCGAGCCGGGCCTGATCTACGACAACAAGGCCGAATATATCGAGCTCATGGCGCAGCGTCTCGCGCCGGTGCTCGCGGCCGAAAAGGCTTCGTGGGCAATAGGTGACGAGCGATTGCTGGAACAGTTGCAGGCGCTGTTCGAGCCGATCATGAAGCAGAGCGATCTGATCTGCGATGGCATCGGATACCCCGTCGGCCTGGTCATCGGCGAGGAAACCGTGGTGCTGGACTTCCCCAACCGCGTGGTGCGCGCGCCGATCGAGGGAGAAGGCAAGTACCGCTACGGTTTCCGGATCGCGCCGGAGTTGGTGCGGACCGTGCTGCGCGATGAGGAGCCGGACTGGGTGAACACCATCTTCCTGTCCACCCGCTTCCAGGCGTGGCGGATCGGCGGCTACAACGAATTCCTCTACACGTTCTTCAAATGCCTCACCGATGAGCGGATCGCCTACGCGGACGGCTGGTTCGCCGAGGCGCACGACGATTCCGCGTCGACGGAATTGGCCGGATGGGAAGTGCAGCGGCGCTGCCCGCATCTGAAGGCGGATCTGTCGAAATTCGGCGTGGTCGAGGGCAAAACGCTCACCTGCAATTTGCACGGCTGGCAGTGGGATCTGGAATCCGGTCGGTGCAGAACCTCCAAGGGACACGAGCTGCGGTCGCGCAAGCTCGGCTGAACCGCGTGTGGTGGTTCCGGCCGACCACACTTATGCCGACCGGAACCGCGCGAGTATCACACCAGGTCAGCAGACTTCCCCGGTGCGTCTCAACGACCTGAAACGCAAATCCCCAGAACAGCTTTCGCTCCACAACAACCGAGAACCCCGTTTCTTCCGACGTGGAGGCCGGGCACAACCAAGGCTCGCGCAAACCACGTGATTGCCTCGCACAGGCTGTGCGAGGCAGTCACTGGATGTGCGGCAAGCGTGGGCGGGTCGGGTGGCACGGCGATCGTGATGTGTTGTGGCTCGGCCGGTGGTTGAGGTAGTGGCGGTACGGTGCGGGGGTGGCGGTGCGGGCGAAGGTGGGGTTGGCCTTCGGGTTCTGTATTGGGGCCGGGGTGGCCGTGCAGGGCCGGATCAATGGTGCGCTGGGGGCGCGGCTGCAGGATGGGATCGCGGCTGCCTGCATCAGTTTCGGTCTCGGGCTGGCGGTTTTGCTGATCGCGTTCGCGTGCAGTCGGCGGCTGCGTGCTGGGCTGGGGCGGGTTCGGGCGGCGCTGTCGAGCGGTGTGCTGCGTCCATGGCAGTTGCTCGGCGGGCTGTTCGGTGCGTTCTTCGTTGCGTGCCAGGGACTTACGGTGGCCGCGATCGGTGTCACCGCATTCACCGTCGCCACGGTCAGCGGTCAATTGCTGAGCAGCCTGGTGGTGGACCGGCTCGGATTGGCCCCGCACGGCCGCACCCCGATCACGGTGGCGCGTATTTGTGGTGCCGCATTGGCCATCGCGGCGGTGGCTCTCGCCGCGACGGGCCGCTCCGGCGCACCGGCCGGATCCGCCGCGGTTCCCGACTGGCTGCGCACCGGCCCCACCACACTGCTGGTCATCCTGCCCGCGCTGGCCGGGATCGGGCTGGCCTGGCAGCAAGCCGTCAATGGGCGCGTCGGCACGGTGGGCGGCCCCTTCTCCGCGACCCTGGTGAACTTCGGCATCGGCACCGCGGCCCTGTTCGCCATCGAAGCCGCCGTCCTCGTCGGCAGTGGCCGGCCCATCGAATTCCCCAGCGAACCGTGGCTCTACCTCGGCGGACTGATCGGTGTCGCCTTTATCGCCCTGGCCGCCCTGACCGTTCGCTGGATCGGCGTCCTGCTGCTCGGCCTCACCTCGGTGGCAGGCCAACTCCTCGCCTCCATCAGCTTGGACATCCTGACTCCAACCGGCGCCGGACTATCCAGCACCGCGGCAATCGGCTGCACCCTCACCTTCGTCGCGGTCATCGTCGCCACCCGCTCGCGAACTTGATGCTCCTGACCCGCGCGCGCTGCTGCGCGAGGTTACAAAGGGTTGCGCACCCTCTGTCACGAGGGTCTGCGCCGCTATAACGCCGAAGCCGGTGCGGCACTGGCGGATTCGGACGGCTGGCGCGGTCTGGTCGGATTCCTGGAACGTGTGGTCGACGCCGATGTGCACTCGTTGGCCGTGCACCTGGCGGGCACCTTCACCCCGGACGAGTCGATCCTCCCGGATGTCGTGCATTCGGGAGAGATCACCGAGGAACTGGTGCGGCGGGCGCACGCTTCCGGACGCCTGCGCGCCGATGTCAATGCCGATGACCTCGGTCTCGTCCTGGAATCATGCGCGGCCATCGCCATGCCGGACGCTCAGCGGCCACGAACTGCGGCGAACACCATGGTCGAAGACCCGACCCAAGCAAGATGTCGCAGCCAAGGTATTCGCCCCGGCAACCACGAAAACCGGGCCCGCACCCCGCCCCGACAAAGCCGCCGCGCAACAAGAAACCCCAGACACCACAACCGAACACAAAACCAGCTCACCAGCCACCGAACCCGAAACCCCGGCCCAGCTGACTCGCACGCCGGCACAGGGGTCCCCGAACTCCTGACCGAGGCATCAGGCGCGCCTGTTGCCGGTGGGGGTCCAGGGTGCGCCGGGCCGTGCGAGGGGTTCGACGGCGCGGCCGTCGACCCATGCGGTCCAGCCGTTGTTGCAGACGATATGCGCCCAGTCCAGAATGGACGCGATGGCTGCCACCGCACGGTCCTCATGCTGGCGGTCTACACCGAAGAGATCGGCGCCCACATCATCGAAACCGCAAGCACCCAAGCCGAATTCGCCGCCACCCAGCTACCCGGCAGTTCGTAGTGGGTCAATTGGTGCGTTGGGGGAGCCAGGAGGGGGTTAGGAGGGCTATGGCCAGGAGGAGGGCACCCAGTAGGGCCACCGTGGTGGACATCGAGAACCACATGGTGGCTACGGCGGTGAAGCCGAAGACTGCCAGGGCTACTACCTCGGAGGCCAGGCCGGATACCGAGGTTACTGTGGCGCGGGCGGGGCCTTCGATTGCGTCCTGGAGGCGGGCGCCTGCTACGACGGTTGCGTTGTAGATGATGCCGTAGGACGCGCCGATCGCGGTGAAGCCGAGCACCGCGAGTACGTACACCGCGGCGGGCCAGCGGACGGCGAGGCCCGAGATCAGGGCGCCGCCGAGGAACAGCACACCGGCGATGCCGACCGCGCGGGCCATGGTCCGCGCCGATATCGCTTCGGTGCGACCGGCGAGCACGGAGCCGATCAGTGAGCCGAGCACCGTGATCCCTACCAGTAGCGGCACGATGGCGGTTGCGACACCCACTTCCGCGGCCAGCAGGGCGAAGTATTCGTCGAACGCGGTGATTCCGAACAACAGCGCGCCGAGCATGACGCCATTGCGCACGGCACGCACCCGAATCGCCTCCCCGACGCCGGTTCGCAGCATGCTCAGGTATGTCACGAATGGTCTGGATACAGACTCGTCGCAATCCGATGTGGCAGTTCCACCAGCTGCCGCTGGCGCACGATCGTCACAACCTTCGTGCTCAGTGGGGACCAACCGAGGCAGTGTCGACTTGCGCGCCACCGGACCGATCGATGTCGCCGTAACCGCGGGGTCGGCGCTGTCCACTCGTTGGCGTGCGATGGATGAGTTGATCGAGCCGTCCTCGTCCGACTGCCCAGCGGGGCCGAGTACCCGCGCCCGTCGCGCAGCGGCGGTCACCTCAGCCGCTACCCGAGTACCACCAGCCGGCTGCTGCCCCGATGACGAATCACCCTCGACCGCATCATCTTCCAGCTCCTCGACATCGGCCGCGGAAACCGCCTTCGGCGCACTCGGCAGCGATAACGCGATCAGCGTGTGTACCGCTGCGAAGAGCACGCTGGACCAACCCAGCAGCGGATAGCCACCCCAAACGTAGAGCGGCGTCGCGGCAACGATCGCAATGACGATCGCCGCTTCCGATGCGGCCCTGGCATATCCGATGATCTGTGGATATGCCTGCCGCGCACCGTGGGCCACGAGTTCGTCGTAGAGCAACGCCTCGAAGGTTCCCGAAACGAGCGCACCCGAAGTACCCCAGAGCAGGAAGCCGAGCGCGAAGCCCAGATAGGTCGGCAATACGGTCCACAAGGTGAAACCGGCGGTCAGCAGCACACCGCTGGAGACCAGCAGGCCACGCCGCGACACCGTATCGGCCCAGGCACCGGAGGGCACCTCGAGCAGGAATGCCGTCGCCGACCAGATCGCCAGCAGTGACGAGATCTGCCCGGTACTCAGTCCGTGATCAGCGAATAGCACCGCGTACAGCGCATACAGCGGAATCAGCTCACCGATGCCTTTGAACAGGACCGCTCGTACCGTGAGCCCACGAATACCGTATTTGTCGGTGCGCCCCGTCAGCCGGGCGCGCAGCGACTCAGCGGTTCAACTGCCGTAGAAGAGCAAGCGCATGCTGTGATGCTCGATCACCCGACGGCATCCCGTCAAGCGATTTTCCCGCGCCAACCTTCGGGCGCTGCAGTCCGACGCAACTACGCCCTGTCGGGCAACTGATCACCAACAGCTCCGTACCGGCCCCATCGAGCACCCCTGCAGAGCCTCTATACGACAGGCAGTGACGCCAAGCCAGGGCCCGCGGGGCGACCTCGACACCGTCCTGCAGAGCCCTACCCGACGGGCAGCCACCCCGTTGGCGGTATGCAACTCACCCCGCTGAGTTCCCGGTTACCCCTGCCCGACTCCCCCGATCGGCGATCAGTTTCTGAACCGGGTGCGGGAAAGGCTCACCCACCGGAGATACCGCACACCCCGCCAACCCATCACGTTCCCAACTCAACCGAGGGGCAGCCACCCATTGGCCGCATGCAAATCCCCATCACCGAGTTCTCGATCACTGACCCCAGGCCCAACCCGCCCCTGGTGCTCATTCAGATCGGTGATCAGTTCCGAAACCGGATGCGAATCGCTGTAGTGGTACCCCTGGGCCAGCGCGAAACCGAGTTCGGTGAGCACGGCGGCCTGGTATTCGGTCTCCACCCCCTCCGCGATGACCTGCAGATCCAGCGCGCTGCTGAGCGCGGCGATCACGCCGAGCAGCGGCGGTGCTGGCGAATCCGAGCGGATCGCGGCGACAAAGGACTGGTCGACCTTGAGGATGTCACTGGGCAGTGTGGCCAGACGACTCAGCGAGGAGTACCCGGTGCCGAAATCGTCGATGGCAATGCGAACACCGCGCTCGCGCAGCGTGTGCAGATTGCCGATGGCGGTCTGGGATTCGGCGGCCAGCTCGCTCTCGGTCACCTCGAGTACCAGCTGGTCGGCGGGCCACCCGGTACTCGCCAGAATCCCCGCGACGCGATCCGCGTAACCGGTCTCGGCCAGTTCCAAGCCACTGACGTTCACATTCAGCGTCAGATCCAATTCCGCGAAGGTCTCCTGCAGCCGGGCCGCATCAGCGCAGGCCCGGCGCAAGACCAACTCGTCCAGATCGGCGATGAGGTCGTACTCCTCGGCGACCCGGATCAGTCCCTCGGTGGTGACATCCGGCTGCGCACTCGACGACCAGCGCAGCAGCGCCTCCACACCGACCGCCTTGCCGCCGCCCTCGGTGAGGCTGACGATCGGCTGATAGTGCACATCGAGTGCGCCGCGGTCGATCGCCTCGCGCAGTTCGACCGCCAATGGC
>NZ_JBEXLC010000263.1:0-6197 GCF_040609795.1 Nocardia sp. NPDC004604 | reverse complement strand
CACGGCACGGACCAGTCGCAGGCCGGGGGATTGCGCCTGCGCCTGATCGGTGAGGCAGACGACGATGCTCTGATCACGGTCGCCGTTGAGCGTTTCGAACGGGATATCGATATGGCCGTGCTCGGGATGGTCGAAGCGCAGCGTGCCGGAGATCAGGTCGTCGACATGTTGTGGTTGCCAACGGCTTTCGAATTCCGGATATTCGCGCAGGGTGGCGATCAGGTCGAGTAGCCGGTCCTCGCCCGGCCAAAACACGGTTGCCCGGCGCAGTGCGGCCGAGAAGCTGTCGGCCACCTCGTTCCAGTTGCGCAGTACCTGCTTGGCGCGCGGATGGGTGAAGGTGAACCAGGCCAGATTCGAGGTTTCCGGATCGTCGAGCAGCCCAAGGGGTTTCGCGATGGCCTCCCACGCCGGATTCCAGCCGAGCACATTGAGCCGTCGCCCGAGCACGAAGGCCGGCGTCGGCTGCAGTGCGCGCAGGATGGTCTCCATCGCGGATGTCGGATGTTCGGCAGCGGATTCGGTCGTGGGGCAGCGGGATTCGTTACTCGAAGTGACGGCGAGCCAGCCGAAGTGATGGCGATCCTTACCGTCGATCAGCAGCGCCTGCGCGAGCGCATCGATTACCGCGCCCGAGGGGTTGGTATCGCGGCCCTGCTCCAGCCGGGCCAGATAGTCGGCGCTGACTCCGGCGCGCACCGCGACCTCTTCGCGGCGCAGGCCCGGGGTCCGGCGGCGGCGGCCCTCGGGGAGACCCACATCCGAAGGCCGCAATTGGGCGCGGCGCGCCATGAGGTACTCCGCGAAGGGGTTCGGTGCCATGCGTTTCATCGTGCCCTGTCCTGGGATGGTTAGCCGCGCCCTGCGGGGTCCAGGATAACGGCGGTCTGGTTAACGGACCACGGTCCGGTCATGGTTTATCGCATGACATCTTCTACCGAATCCACCACTGCCACCGCGCTTGCCCCGGGTTCCTGGGCCCTGGACGCCATGCACTCCCAGGTCCAATTCACCATCCGCCACCTCGGCATTTCCAAGGTCCGCGGCCGTTTCGGCAAGTTCGAGACCGAGTTCGTCGTCGACGACAAGGGCTTTGCCACCCTCGGCGCCACCATCTACCTCGACTCCTTCGACACCGGCAATGCCGATCGCGACAACCACGTCCGGACCGCCGATTTCCTTGATGTCGCCAACCGCCCCACCCTGACCTTCCGCGCCGTCGAGCCGGTGCAGGTCGCCGAATCGTTCGTGGTCGAGGGCGAGGCCGCCCTCGGCGGGATCACCAAGCCGGTCACCCTCGACGTGGAGTGGGGCGGTGTGCAGGTATTCGCCGGAACCGGGGACCGGCATGCAGGTTTCTCCGCGACCGGCGCCATCAAGCGCACCGACTTCGGCGTCGGCGGCCCGCTGCCCGGCATGCTCAGCGATACGGTCAAGATCGAGCTGGAAATCCAGCTCATCGAGCCCAAGTAGTGGCATTTCCGCCGAGCGGGTACGGCGTTCGCGACAGGCGAACGTCAGCCCGCGCGCTCGGCGGAGCGGGCTGTCGATTCCGGAAGTGACCACTGATTTCGCAGGTACATGGGTAACTCGTCGGGAACGCCCCGAGCTGAATTGTTGCCCGACCGCCGGCCGCCGACGTGGATTTCGTAGCTGCTAGTGGGGCGCTGAATACCCGGGGAGGCGGGGGAGCATTAGCCTTGATTTCGACAGCACACAGGACTCTAGGTTCGGAGGTTGGCCGTGGAGGTCAAGATCGGTATTTCGGATAGCCCGCGCGAGCTCGTGATCAATAGCGGGCAGACCCCGGACGAGGTCGAGGCGCTGGTGTCCGGTGCGCTGAGCGGCGAGGGCGGCGTCGTCGCGCTCACCGACGAGAAGGGCCGCAAGTTCTTGATCCAGGCCTCGAAGGTCGCCTACGTCGAGATCGGCGCCGCCACCGGGGGTCGGGTCGGCTTCGCCGCCGTCTGAGCCGAACCGCGGCACGACAGCCAACAGCCCCTGCACTCATGCGAGTGCAGGGGCTGTTGTCGTTTTCGTCCGAGGTGTCGGCTCGGCTCAGTTGATCGGGTGCAGCGGCACGTGCGACAGACCGCCCCAGGCCAGTGCGACGGTGGTGTCGACCGCCTCTTCCTTCGGGATCGGCCGATCCGCCTCCAGCCAGTACCGCGCGGTGAACTGGCTGGTGCCGACCAGCCCGACCGCGAGGATCCGGGCCCGGTAGGGATCCAGGCCGGAATCGTGGGCGACCAGATCGAAGACCGCGTCCACACAGGCCTCGGTGGCCTGCTCGACCCGGCGCTGCACCTGCGGCTCGCTGATCAGATCGGATTCGAAAACCAGTCGGAAGCCCTGCATTTCATTGTCGACGAAGTCGAAGTAGGCCTGCACGGCGGCACGGACGCGCTGACGGTTGTCGGTGGTCGAGCGCAGCGCCTGGCGCACACTCGACACCAGCATGTCGACGTAGTTCTGTAGCACCGCCAGGTAGAGCTCGAGCTTGCTGGCGAAGTGCTGATACAGCACCGGCTTGCTGACTCCGGCGCACTGCGAGATCTCGTCCATGCCAGCGGCGTGGTAACCGCGTTGCACGAAGACCTCACTGGCCGCCAGGAGTAGCTGTTGACGACGCTCGTCGCGCGGAAGCCGGGTACCGCGCTTGGTCGGCGCCATGGCGTCGGACGACGTTCTGCGCGACGTCATCCGGTCCGCGAGGTCAGTCATTTCGGCTCTCCCAGTCGATGCCCCGGTTATATGGGGTTGTGCACCGGGTATCCAATGAACGATACCCGGTCGTAGCTCACATGCGGTTCGGGGCCGGAGATCAAGCCCACTCGGTGAGATATGTCGCACCCGTTCCGGCCCGTATCCGGCTCGGTTCAGCGGTATTGCCCCCTGTGAGACGCTGGTGAGTGTGACCGACCGCGCGGAAAGATCCTCCGGCGGCGGGCGAGATGAGCACCGCCCCGCTGGCTACACCGCGTTCGGTTCCGTAGTCTCGGGCCCTGTGGAAAGGCCGGACCCCGAGGTGCGTACGGGGGCAGCCGCTAGAAATGGTGCTGCTGCCCGAGCTCGCGTCGAGGTCTCCAACGACCGGTCGTCCAGACCCGGGGCGGCGCAGCGGGATAAGAGCGATGTCGAGATCTACGATCCGCTCGGCCTGTACGAACCGCCCATCGATCGCTCCCATCAGCCGCTGCGAGCGCGCTGGGATCCCACCGCCGCCGACGAGAATCGCTCGCGCCCACCGAGGCCGGAGCGCGATGCCAAGAAACAGAGCGCACTCGGTCGCTTCATCCGCACCTACGGCTGGCGTGCCTACGCCCTGCCCGTGCTGTTCGTGGTCACCGTGCTGGTGATCGTGGACGCGGTGCGCGGCGGCACCGATCCCGCGAAGATCGCAGGCGGCGCACCGGGATTCGGGCAGCTCAGTCCGCACACGGCCTCCGCTGGCATCATCGGCGCACCGCCCGGCGACGGCCACTTCCCGACCAACCTGCCGACCGGCGCGCTGCCCGACGGTGGGCCGTTCACCGAAATCGGCACGGGCACATGGCATGTGGTGCCGGGTAGCACGGTGCAGGTGGGCACGGGATCGGGATCCCAGTTCAAGTACACGGTCGAAATCGAGGACGGCATCGACACTTCCGGATTCGGCGGGGACGAATCCGTTGCCAAGATGGTCGACAGCACACTGAACAATCCGAAGAGCTGGGCGCACGACAGCAAATTCGCCTTCCGGCGCATCGATCACGGCGAACCGGACTTCCGCATTTCGCTGGCCTCCCGCGAATCCTCGCGCAAGGCATGCGGTTTCGATATTCCGATCGACTCCTCCTGTTTCAATGCCGACCTGCGCCGGGTGGTGCTGTCGGAGGTGCGCTGGGTGCGCGGTGCGCTGGCCTTCGAGGGCGATATCGGCTCCTACCGGCAGTACCAGGTCAACCACGAGGTCGGCCACGCCATTGGCTATCACCAGCATCAGCCGTGTGAGACCGACGGCGGGCTGGCGCCGGTGATGATGCAGCAGACCTTCGGCACCAAGAACAACGACATCGCCGCGCTCGACCCCGACGGCGTGGTCCCCATGGACGGCAAACGCTGCCGGTTCAACCCCTGGCCATATCCCCGCGGGTGAGTCTGTTCGCCGTGCCCTCGTGTGATTGTGCTGGTGGCCGTGCTTTCGTGTGATTGTGCCGATGGTCGTGCCTTTGCGTGAGTGGGCTGGCGGCCGTGCCTTCGCGTGAGTGGGCTGGTGGCCGTGCCTTCGCGTGAGTGGGCTGGCGGCCGTGCCTTCGCGTGAGTGGGCTGGTGGCACGCCTTCGCGTGACTGTGCTGTGGCCGAGCCTTTGCGTGACTGAGTCGATGGCGGTGCCTTCGCGCGGACGTGAGACGGGCCGCGAACTGGTCTCGCGTAAGACTCTCGGCGTGGTGGTCGCCGCGAGCGGGGCGGTTGCCGGGCTCGGTTGTCGATACGAGACGATAGGCGGGAAGAACGGTCCGGTTGTCGGTGTTGATTAGTAGGCGCTGAGCCACCGCAGTGCGATCGGCCAATTGATTCGAGGAGTCCAGGACGTGTCATCACCGAAGTCCCTGCCGCCGCTGGTCGAACCGGCCGCGGAGCTGACCAAGGACGAGATCGCCCGCTATAGCCGTCATTTGATCATTCCGGATCTGGGCGTCGACGGGCAGAAACGTCTGAAGAACGCCAAGGTGCTGGTGATCGGTGCTGGCGGCCTCGGCTCCCCCGCACTGCTCTACCTTGCGGCCGCCGGTGTCGGCACGCTGGGCATTGTCGAATTCGACGAGGTCGACGCCTCCAATCTGCAGCGCCAGATCATCCACGGCGAATCCGATATCGGCCGCCCGAAGGCCGATAGCGCGCGCGATTCCATCCTGGAGATCAACTCCGGCATCGACGTCCGGCTGCACAAGATCCGCCTGGAGCCGGAGAACGCCGTCGAGCTGTTCGCCGAATACGACCTGATCGTCGACGGCACCGATAACTTCGCCACCCGCTACCTGGTCAACGATGCCGCGGTGCTGGCGGGTAAGCCCTACGTCTGGGGCTCCATCTACCGCTTCGAGGGCCAGGTCTCGGTCTTCTGGGAGGACGCACCCGACGGCCGCGGCATCAACTACCGCGATCTCTACCCGGAGGCCCCGCCGCCCGGCATGGTGCCCTCTTGCGCCGAGGGTGGCGTGCTCGGCGTGCTGTGCGCCTCCATCGGTTCGGTCATGGTGACCGAGGCGATCAAGCTGATCACCGGCATCGGTGAGCCGCTGCTCGGCCGTCTGATGGTCTACGACGCACTGGATATGAACTACCGGACCATCAAGCTGCGCCGCGATCCGGAGCGTCAGCCGATCACCGAACTGATCGACTACGAGGCGTTCTGCGGTGTGGTCTCCGAGGAGGGCCAGGCCGCGGCCGCGGGTTCGACGATCACCGCGCGCGAACTCAAGGAGCTCATCGACGCGGGCAAGGAAATCGAGCTCATCGACGTGCGCGAACCCGTCGAATGGGACATCGTGCATATCGACGGCGCCAAACTGATCCCGAAGGATCGGTTCCTCTCCGGTGAGGCGCTCGCGGATCTGCCACAGAACCGGCCGATCGTCCTGCACTGCAAGACGGGTGTCCGCTCGGCCGAAGTGCTCGCGGTGCTCAAGAGCGCGGGCTTTTCCGACGCCACGCACGTGCAGGGCGGCATCGTCGCCTGGGCCAACCAGGTGGACAAGTCACTGCCGGTGTACTGACCACCGCGCCCCCCGAGCCGGGAGATCCGCTCGCAACGTAACCACCACGGAGCGAGTCTTACGAGCGACGTCCGCGGCCCGGCTTGCGGCCGAACGGCCGAAGCGCATGCGACGTAGTCGCCAGTCTCGGCTGCTCGGACGCAAGCCATCGGGGGGCCGCGGACACGCCGCGGCGGAGCCGCGGCAAGTTCAACACAGCCGGTACCGTACGGCCGTGACTTCTGTGGAACCCCCCGAGCACGTGCGCGCCACGTTCGGTCTGCGCGAAGTGACCCCGGTTTCCCTGGGAGACTGGGACGGCGGCTGGCGACTCGGTGATGTGGTGCTGAGCCCCGTCGCCGACTAATTTTAAGCAATTAATAGATATATTAGATTTAAAACAGTTAAATGGTGAACATGCTAAAGATATTTCAGATAAAACGATCATACATATTCCA
>NZ_JBEXLC010000262.1:0-6331 GCF_040609795.1 Nocardia sp. NPDC004604 | reverse complement strand
TTTCGGTGGCGCCGCACGTCGAGGCCATGGCAGCCTCGGAGCTGCTGCTGCCGACCGGCGAACCGAAACCGGCAGCTCCAGCACCTCGCCGAGCACCGAACCGACCTGCGCACCCTGCCAGGCCAGCTTGGGATGGTCGACGACACCGGTCAGCGGATCGACCCGCCCACCGATCGCCACTCCGGCCCACAGCGGTTTGCGCCGATGCCAGCGCTGCAAGAACGCCTTTGCGCTGCGCGCGACGGTCATGGTCGCGAAGTCCTGACCGGTCTGCGGGGTCGCGATCGCCAGCCCGCCCAGAATGCGTCCGCGCAGGTCGGCTGCGACGATCTTGGTGACCGCGGCGCCAATATGGATGCCGAGGGTCAAATAGGCCTCGTGGTCGATTTCGAACGGAACCCGCGGACGTCCGACCGCGCCCGACGCGGTCAGGTCGGGGCGCTCGCGTAGCAGTCCGGCGGCCAATAGTGCCGACACCTGACGGTTGACCGTCGCGATGCTCAAACCCGTTGTGCGCGCGGCATTGTCGCGGGAAATCGGGCCGCCGGTCGCGGCGCGCAGCACGGCCGCCGCCGGATTGTCCGCGATGCGGAGTTCCGGCGCGATGACGGGACGCTGAACACGGACACGACCGGTGACGACCCCGGTGGCGGATCGATCAAGGGTGGGGAGAGACATATGAAGGTTCCTTGCTGAAGTCCCGTATGACGGGACATGCCTACGCGTGCGGCGGCTGGGCAGCGCGCGAGCCGAAAGAATGGCTCAGCTGCAGCAGGAACAACACAGTTCGCGGGTCAACGGCAGTCGCAGACCCAGTGCGGCAGTCACATAGGTGACCCGCAATGCGGTCGGACGGCTCGAAGACATGGGATCAAAGTTAACACCGAAATCGCGGTGTACCAAGCCCTGCCAGTGGCGCGCGACCTCGCCCAATGCGTGCTTCGCATCGAAATCCTTGCCGCGCACCATGTTCCGATCATACTGTGGCCCGGCGCACGATATGTCCGAAAACGCCGAATGGGGGTCGCCATTTGGCGACCCCCATGGGGTGACTGGCTCGCCCGATTACGGGCCGTTCGCTCGCTACGTCATGCCGCTTCGGCGACCAACTGACGACGGCTCAGCAGTGCGGTGGCCGACGCGATCAGTCCGACCAGCGCGACCGCGGTGACCAGGTACAGTCCGGGCCGGTACTGCGCGATGCTGGTGGCGGCGCCACCGCTGATCAGACCGGTGACCACGGCCAGCACGACGGCCCCACCGATCTGGCCCGAGGTCTGCACCAGTCCCGACGCCAAACCCTGCTCGTGGTCGGCGATGCCCTCGGTCGCCTGCACCATCACCGAGGAGAACCCGAGTGCGAAGCCGAGGCCGAGCAGCAGGAATGCGGGCAGGTAGTCCAGGACATAGTTCGGGTCGGCGCTGCCGCCGAAGGAGATGAACCAGACGTAGCCGATCACGAACGAGGTCATCGAGGCGATGATCATCGGCGTGGTGCCGTAGCGGTCGATCAGCTTGCCGGCGACCGGCGAAAGGATCGCCACGATAATGCCCGTCGGGGCCAGGGCGAGCGCCATTTTCAACGGCTCCCATCCCAGGGTGTTCTGCAGGTACAGCGACACGATCGTCTGGAAGCTGATGTAGGAGCCGAAGATGGCCAGCGCGGCCAGGTTGGCCCGGACGATCGACTTGACCTTGAAGATGCTCAGCCGCACCAGCGGGTGGGCGACCCTGTTCTCCATCACGAAGAACGCGCTCAGCAGGGCGATGGCGATAACCGCGGTGGCGACAACGCTTGCGGTGAGGCCCTTTTCGGGTGCGGTGACGATGGTGTAGACGGCAGCCAGCATGCCACCGGTCAGCAGTGCGGCGCCCGCGAAGTCGACGCGGCCCTGCTCCCTCTCGATATTGCGCGGCACCACGAAGTAGGCGGTGAGCACGACGGCCGCGACGACCAGCACCGGGACGTAGAAGGTCAGTCGCCAGTCGATACCGGTGAGCAGACCGGAGACGATCAGACCGGAGGCGTATCCGGTGGCGCCGAAGACCGTGAAGATCGACAGCGCGCGGTTGCGATCATGGCCTTCCTTGAAGGTGGTGGTGATGATCGACAGCGCGGCCGGTGCGGTGAACGCGGCGGCGATGCCCTTGATGATGCGGCTGGCGATCAGCAGCGCACCGTCATCGACCAGACCGCCCGCGAGTGAGGCGAGTCCGAAAACCACCAGGGCGGTGAGGAATACCTGCCGACGGCCGAGCAGATCGGCGGCTCGTCCACCCAGCAGCAGCAGGCCGCCGTAGCCGAGGATGTAGCCGTTGACGATCCACTGCAGGCTCTCGGTATTCAGCCCCAGTTCGGATCCGATGGAGGGGAGGGCGACACCGACCATGGAGACGTCGAGTGCGTCGAGGAACATCGCCAGTCCGGCGACGAACAGCACAGCCCACAGCTTCGGGCCCCAACGCCCGGGGGTGTGCTCGGTAGATGCGGCGGTCCGGGTCTCGGATGCGGAAGCTGTCATAGTCACGTCGAGTAATTTAGATGCGTGCGCATTAAATGTCAACGCAAGTAATGCTGCGTCGCATAAGGACCTGGTCGCGATCTTGTCGGGCACACCGAGGAGGCCCCGGACAGCACGGAAGGCCCCGCTCATCGAGCGGGGCCGCGTCGGCGGTTTCGCTGCCGGTAAACGAACGGCACTCCTATCGCGCGAATGCACCAAGAGTCACCGGCACCGTCAGCATCCTCAGGCCAGAGCATCGAATCGACCTATCACCCACTGGAGATACGTCGTGACTACGAAGTTTGCCGGGAAGATCACCCACAGTGTCCGGGATTCGACTCCCGACCGGGTGCCTACGTCGAGCCGCACGCTGCCGACGATTCGGAGGACGTGCTGCAGACAACGCAGGCCGTTTTCCGCCGCGACCAACCACGATGTTCGCGCTCGGTGGTCGGCCAGCTGGAGACCAGTGATACCCCGACGATTCGGAGGAGCACACGATGTTCAGGAGTCGAACCCGACGAATGACGATCGGCGAACTTCTGCTTCGCGCTACTTACTTGACCGCTAAGACTGAGCCACCGAAAAACGTCCCACCTCCAAATGGGGCGACGACCGCGGTGGGGTCACCCGTGCAGTCGGTGGATGCATATACATAGACCTGACGCTGGGTGCTGTTCTGGATTTTCAGGTCATACGGGAAACCGAACCGAATGCACCGGTCCAACCCAGCGTCACCTTCCACATACCCACTCGGGCCGATTCTCAGCTGTTCT
Source organism: Nocardia sp. NPDC004604 (assembly GCF_040609795.1). Lineage (NCBI taxonomy): Bacteria > Bacillati > Actinomycetota > Actinomycetes > Mycobacteriales > Nocardiaceae > Nocardia > Nocardia sp. NPDC004604. Next base: position 3,051 of record NZ_JBEXLC010000262.1, on the reverse strand, counting down.
TGGCCGGCCGAGCCGGTGGGGAAAGCCGAGGCGATAGGAGTAGCCGCAGACATCGCCGCGACCGTGAGAACGCCCATGACGGAGAACATTCCAAGTTTCACATTCAATAGTTCAGCCAGACCAGACCGTGTGCGTCAAACCTTGCGACAAAAATCGCAGTGTCGAAGTGGTTTGCGGATAACCCACACACCGTTCGCCCTCATCGGCGTTCCGTTCCAAGGGACTGCCGCGCCCCTCTGGGGCTTGCCATCGATCCCGGTCGGTTCCATACACAGCGCCGTGGACCCCAACACCACGAAGGCACCCAGCTCCGGCCCGCCTGATCCGCACGTAATGTGCGTGCAAAAAGCTGGTCGCGATCTTGTCGGGCACACCGAGGAAGCCCCGGACAGCACGGAAGGCCCCGCCCAGTCGAGAGGTACTGGGCGGGGCCTGATGCCGTGGCGACGGTGGGAGCCACGGATGCGGCAACGGCGCGACCTACTTGGCCGGGGCGAACGGCTGGTTGATCGTGGTGAAGTACTGGATTGCCGCACCGATCGCGACCGGAGCCGTCACGAAGATCTGACCGGCCAGGGTGCCCAGCGCACCGATGGCGATGATGCCGCCGAGGCAGCCGATGGCGGCGGCCGGAATGAACGGACCGAACAGGCCGACGATGGTGGCCGAGGCGACCGTCGCACCGGCAATACCACCGAGCACGCAGCCGGCCGCACCGCCCGCGAGACCACCGACCAGCGTGCCGATCGTGGCGGCCGCCGAAATGGTGCTCGTCAGCCGGGTCCAGGCCGCGACCTCACGGTCGTACGGGGTCTTCCATGGCGCCTGATCCTCGTAAGGCAGCGCCACCGGCTTGTAGACCGCGTGCTCGCGATCGATCTGCGGGGTCAAAGTCGCGGTGCGATCGGAAATCTGTGCGGCGATCGGGAATTCGAAATCGTCGATGCTGAACTTCAGCGGGGTCCCCGCTAGCACGGCGCCATCGACCGCCTTGATTTTGAAGACACCATCCTCGACCACCAGCGAACCCGTGTCGGTCTTGATGATCGATGAATCGTTGACCGCCTCGGCGGTGAAATTGATTGCGCCATTATCGCTTTCGGACGCGTCCGGGGCGGCGCCGGAGGTACCCGCGGCCACTCCGGTCGCCACGGTCACGAGCGCCGCGACGACGGCGAGCTTCCTCATCCTCATGTACTGCATTCCCTCATCTAGGTGTTGCTATCGAGGGAAAAGCATCGGTGAGAAATCAATCGGGCACGAGGGAAAAATGCACGCAGATTCCAATAGGGCAAATCCGGAGCGACCTCAGGACTTCTTGGCGGCGGCCTTCATCTGCTTCTTGAATGCCCGCACTTCCAGCAGCGATTCGCCGTCGACGATATCGGCGGCGGAGCGACGCGAACCCTGCTCGGAGTAGGCACCTGCCGCCGCTTCCCAGCCTGTCGGCCGCACGCCGAGCTGCTTGCCGAGCAGGGCGAGGAAGATCCTGGCCTTCTGATCGCCATAGCCGGGGAGGTCCTTCAGTCGGCGCAGTACTTCTTTGCCGTCCGGATCGCCCTGCGTCCAGATCCGTTCGGTCTTGCCGTCGTAGTTCTCGACCACGTACCGAGCGAGCTCCTGGGTCCGGCGGGCCATGGACCGGCCGTAGCGGTGGATGGCGGGCGGCGTGGCGCACAGTTCCTCGAAGGCATCGGCATCGGCGTCGGCGATCCGCTGGATATCGAAGCCGTCCATCCGGTCCGCGATTTTCTTCGGCCCGCGGAAGGCATGTTCGAGCGGGAACTGCTGATCCAGCAGCATGCCCGTCAGCAGCGCGAAGGGATCCTCGGAAAGGAGTTTGTCGGCCTCAGGTTCCTGCGCGAGACACAGCTTGACAGTCGCGGACTTCGCTTTGGCCACGGGACTTCCTTTCGCTGGTGCAGCGCTGGCGACTGCTTGCGGGTCGCTCGAAAAGGTCGGCCCCCCGATCATCTCACTCGACGCCGCTGACGACTGCTGACAGGTCGCCGGAAAAAGGTCGGTCACGTGGTCCATCCCACCCGGATGGGTGGTATGACCTAATCGTGATAGATCTCACAGACCTACCGTGCGGGGTGCTCGGCCCCCAAGTAGGCTCTGCGCATGCCTCAGACGACGGCAATACCTAGAGACGGAATCGGGCCCATGGATATGCAGGGGTTGCGCCCGGATCGCTTCGACAGCGCGGGCCAGGATCAATTGGTGGACGTGCGCGATCTACAAGCCGCGCTGCCCGGAATTCGGCGGCTGCGCACGTGGGCACATGAAGCATTGGCGCTGCAACCCGGCGAAAGTGCGGTCGATATCGGATCGGGCACCGGTTCGGAGGTCATGGCGTTCGCGGACGCGGTCGGCCCGACCGGCACGGCGATCGGCGTCGAACCCGATCCGCAGCTGCTCGCCGCCGCCCAACGCCGGGCCGAACAGGCCGGGTCGACGGCCAAATCCCTTTCCGGCGACGCCTACGGGCTGCCGTTCGGCGCGGACACCTTCGACGCCGCACTCTGCGAACGGGTGTTCCAGCATCTGACCGCGCCCAATCGCGCGGCCAATGAGATCGCGCGGGTGCTGAAGCCCGGTGGTCGCGTTGTGGTGATGGACAGCGACTGGGGCACCGCGATCGTGCACCCGGGCGACCGCCGGGTGGTTCGCGAGGTCATCGACACGCTGATCGACGCGACCACCAACCCGTTCTCCGGCCGCCGCCTGCCCGGACTGCTGACCAAGGCGGGCCTGGTGATCGATGAGATCGGCTCGCACGCCCTGGTACAGGATCGGACGGTCGGCGCTGGCTCGCTGGTCAACCGGATCTCGGCCATGGCGGTGGCGCGCGGATCCATCACCGAGGCGCAGCGCGATCAGTTGATCGCGGATCTGGAGCGCGGTGCCGCGAGCGGTGATATCCACCTATCGGTCACCATGTTCGCCGTCCTGGCCCATAAGCCCCGCTGAATCGTGGCCGTCGAATGAGGTGGTCCGGGCGCACCTGACCGGGTTCAGAATGCGGTGGGCGCGTACCGATTCGGTACG
>NZ_JBEXLC010000261.1:0-6383 GCF_040609795.1 Nocardia sp. NPDC004604 | reverse complement strand
GCGCAGCCTGGTGAGACTCTGCTGTTGCACGCGGCCACCGGTGGTGTGGGTATGGCTGCGGTGCAGTTGGCTCGGCATCTGGGTTTGCGGTTGTTGGTCACCGCGAGTGAGCCGAAGTGGGATGTATTGCGGGAGTTGGGTTTTGCCGATGATGAGATCGGTGATTCGCGGTCGTTGGGTTTCGAGGGGAAGTTCCTCGAGGTGACCGGGGGGCGTGGTGTGGACATTGTGCTCGATTCGTTGGCGGGTGAGTTCGTGGACGCGTCATTGCGGTTGTTGCCGCGGGGTGGTCGGTTCATCGAGATGGGGATGCTCGACCGGCGTGACTCTGATGTGGTGGCCGCCGAACACCCGGGCGTCGACTACCGCAACTTCATGCTGTTGGAGGTGGATCCGGCTCGGCTGCAAGCGATTCTGGCCACCCTCGTCGCACTGTTCGAATCCGGTGCGTTGACGCCCTTCGCGACCACCGCGTGGGATGTGCGGCGCACACCGGAGGCGTTCCGGCATATCAGCCAGGCCCGGCATATCGGCAAGAACGTGCTGGTCGTGCCGACGCCGCTGCCTGCCGACGGCACCGTCCTGATCACCGGCGGCACCGGCGGACTCGGCGCGTTGGCCGCGCGGCATCTGGTCACCGAGTACGGCGTGCGCCGCCTGGTGCTGGCGGGCCGTCGCGGCCTCGACACACCCGGCGCGGCCGAGCTAGGTGAAGAACTCGGCGCGCTCGGCGCGCACGTCGATATCGTCGCCTGCGATGTGGCCGACCGTGCTGCGCTGGACGCGGTCTTGGCCGCGATTCCGGCGGAGCATCCGTTGACCGGTGTCATCCATGCCGCGGGTGTGCTGGCCGATGGCATGTTCGAGACGATGACGGGTGAGCGTCTCGCGGAAGTATTGCGGCCCAAGGTCGATGCGGCGTGGCATCTGCACGAGGCGACCAAGGATCTCGATCTGTCGCTGTTCGTGCTCTATTCGTCCATCGCGGGCGTCATCGGTAATCCGGGGCAGGCGAATTACGCCGCCGCCAACGTCTTCCTCGACGCGCTGGCCCGGCACCGGCAGTTGACCGGGCTGCCCGCCACCGCAGTGGCGTGGGGCCCGTGGCCGCAGCGTACCGGGATGACCAGTGTCCTCGACGCGGAGGACTTCGCCCGGCTGCGGCGCGAGGGCTTCCCGCCGCTGGACGACCGGGAAGGAATGGCGCTGTTCGACACTGCGCTGACCGTCGGCAAGGCCGGATTCGTCGCCGCCAGGATCGACCGGACCGCACTGGCCGACGCACGTCCCGGTGGCCTGCGCCCGGTACTGCGCGGTGTGGCGCGGCCGTCGCGGCGTCGCGTGGACAACCGGGTGCACGAGGATTCGGGCCTGGCTGTGCAGTTGCTCGGCCGCTCGGTCGCCGAACAGGACCGCGTCATCCTCGATGTCATCCGGACCCAGGCCGCGGCCGTGCTCGGGCACGACGGGGCGGATTCGATCCCGGTGGACAAGCCGTTCCGTGATATCGGCTTCGATTCGCTCGGTGTCATGGAATTCCGCAACCGCCTGGCCAAGGCCACCGGACTGACATTGCCCTCGACCCTGGTCTTCGACCATCCGACCGTGGCGGCGGTGGCGAAACTGGTGCGCTCACAGGTCGTGCCGACAACAGTGGTCGAGCCTGTCGCGGCGGCTGCGCGTCGGGTGCGAGCCGACGATCCGATCGCCATCGTCGGCATGAGTTGCCGATTCCCCGGCGGTGTCGAATCCCCGGACGAACTCTGGGAATTGCTCGCCACCGGAACCGACGCCATCGGCGAGTTCCCCACCGATCGTGGCTGGGATCTGGAGCGGCTCTTCGACGCGGACCCGGACAAGCCGGGCACCATCTACACCCGCAATGGCGGATTCCTCGACAATGCAGGGGATTTCGATGCCGGATTCTTCGGTATCGGCCCGCGTGAAGCGTCGGCCATGGATCCGCAGCAGCGGCTGCTGCTCGAGGCGTCCTGGGCGGCGCTGGAGAACGCAGGTATCGACCCGACGTCGCTGCGCGGCAGCGACACCGGCGTATTCGCGGGCGCGTCCAATTCGGGGTACGTGGACCAGGTGACCGGCGAGCTGGAAGGTTTCCGGCTCACCGGCACCACGCAGAGTGTGATCTCCGGCCGAGTGGCCTATGTCCTCGGTCTCGAAGGGCCCGCCGTCACCGTGGACACCGCATGCTCCTCATCCTTGGTCTCGCTGCACCTGGCCTGCCAGGCGCTGCGCCAAGGGGAGAGCTCGCTGGTGCTGGCCGGTGGGGTGACGGTCTCGGCCAGTCCATATCTCTACGTCGATTTCTCCCGCCAACGTGGGCTTTCGGCCGATGGACGGTGCAAGTCGTTCGCCGCCGCGGCGGACGGTGTCGCCTTCTCCGAGGGGGTCGGCGTGCTGGTGCTCGAGCGGCTCTCCGACGCCGAGCGACTCGGACACAATGTCCTCGCCCTCGTCCGCGGCAGCGCTGTCAATCAGGACGGTGCGAGCAATGGCCTGACCGCCCCCAACGGTCCTTCGCAGGAGCGGGTGATCGCGGCGGCGTTGGCCAATGCCGGCTTGCGACCCGCTGATGTCGACGCGGTGGAGGCGCACGGCACCGGAACGACCCTGGGCGATCCGATCGAGGCGCACGCCCTGATCGCCGCCTACGGGCGTGACCGTGCGGGCGAACCGTTGCGCATCGGCTCGATCAAATCGAATATCGGGCACACCATCGCCGCAGCCGGCGTCGGCGGCGTGATCAAGATGGTGCAGGCGCTGCGCCACGAAACACTGCCCAAGACACTGCATATCGATGCGCCGAGCCCGCACGTGGCCTGGTCGGCGGAGGCGGTCGAGTTGTTGACCGAGGCGCGGCCATGGCCGTCCGGTGGCCGCGTGCGCCGCGCCGGGGTGTCGTCGTTCGGCATCAGCGGTACCAACGCACATGCCATCCTGGAGGAAGCACCCGCCCGTCCCGCCCCGGCGGCACCGGCCGAGCGTCCCCGGAGCGAAGCCGCCATCCCGTGGCTGGTGTCGGCGAGGTCGGAAGCGGGTCTGCGGGATCAGGCGGATCGCTTGCGCCAGTGGCTGATTCGCCGTCCCGACCTGGACGCGTGGGATGTCGCGCACACGTTGCTGACCTCCCGTGCCCGGCTCGATCGGCGCGCGGCCGTCGTCGGCCGCGACCGGGCCGAACTGCTGGCCGGTCTGGCCGAGCTGGCCGCGGGTGCGCCCGGCACCATCGAGGCGAACGCGAATACGGGTATGTCGGCGTTCCTGTTCACCGGACAGGGCGCGCAGCGAGCCGGAATGGGCGCGCAGTTGTACGCCGCCTTCGACGTGTTCGCCGCGGCCTTCGACGAGGTGTGCGCGCAGATCGATCCGCTGCTGGGTCGATCGCTGAAGGAACTGGTGTTCGGCGAGAACGATGCGACGGCAGACGATCCCAGCGGTGGCTCGTCCAGCGATGACGCGAACGGCCGGGGTCTGCTGGACCGGACGGAGTTCACCCAGCCCGCCCTGTTCGCCTTCGAGGTGGCGTTGTTCCGGCTGGTCCAGTCGTTCGGCGTCGAACCGGACATGGTGATCGGACATTCGATCGGAGAGTTGGCGGCCGCGTACGCGGCGGGGGTGTGGTCGTTGCCGGACGCGTGCACCCTGGTGGTGGCGCGTGGACGGTTGATGGGCGCACTGCCGGCGGGCGGGGCCATGCTGGCCGTGGCATTGCCGGCGGATCGAGCGGCACAGGTGCTCGCCGAATTCTCGGAACGGGTGTCGATGGCCGCCGTGAACGGTCCGTCGTCGGTGGTCTTATCGGGTACGACGGAAGCGATCGAGGCGATTGCGGAAAGATTGGCGGCCGACGGTGTGCGGACCTCGCGGCTACGGGTCAGCCACGCGTTCCATTCGGCGCTGATGGAGCCGATGCTCGATGAATTCCGCGCGGTCGCACAGGGGTTGACCTACCGCCGCCCGAACATCCCCATGCTGTCGAATGTTTCCGGTCTGGTGGCCGAGGCCGAAGTGACCGATCCGGAGTACTGGGTCGAACAGGTGCGCGGTTGTGTGCGATTCGCGCCGGGGATCGAGACGCTGGCACGGGCCGGTGTGCGGCGGTTCCTGGAAATCGGCCCGGATGCCGTGCTGGCCGCGATGACTCGCGAGTGCCTTGCCGAGACTCCGGTCGTCGAGGCCGAGTCGATGGTCATCGCGACCGCGCGCCGCTCGACCGACGAGCCGATCCAATTCGTCTCCGCGCTGGCGCAGGCCGCGGTCGCCGGAATGGCGGTGGACTGGACGCCGCTGTTCGCGGGCCGCTCCGCGGCCCGGGTGGACCTGCCGACGTACGCATTTCAGCACCAGCGGTATTGGTTGCGCCCGGCCGGCGGGCACGATATTCGGCAATCCGGTCTCGATGATGCGGACCATCCGCTGCTGAGCGCGATGGTGCGACTGCCGGATTCGCCGGGCGCGGTATTCACGGGCACGTTGTCACAAGCGGATCAACCCTGGCTGGGCGACCACATTATCGGCGGTGTCGCATTGCTTCCCGGGGCCGCCCTGGTGGACCTGGCGTTGCATGTGGGTTCGATGGTCGACTGCCCGCACGTGGGGGAGTTGGTGCTCGAGGCCCCGCTGCCGGTGCCGTCCGTGGGCGCTGTCGAACTGCGGGTCGTGGCGAGCGGACCGGATGAGACCGGTGCCGCCACGGTGTCGGTGTACTCCCGTCCCCGCATTGCTGCTGCGGCACAGGAGCATTCGGCACAATGGGTGCGCCACGCCGTCGGGACGGTCGCCGCCCGATCGGATGCGCCGACACTCGGCTCGGATCAAACGAGTTGGCCGCCGGTCGGTGCGACGGCCATCGCGCTCGCGGACGCGTATGCGGGACTGGCGGAATCGGGCTATGAGTACGGGCCGGTGTTCCGCGGCCTGACCGCGCTGTGGCGAGGCGACGGCGAGCTCTTCGCGGAGGTCGAGCTGCCCGAGCCCGCCCGCTCGGAGGCCGCGGGATTCGGGGTGCATCCGGCGCTGTTGGACGCCGCGCTGCACGCGATCCTGCTCGGCGGCTCGGCTCCCGCGCGACCGAATGCGGTTGTCGTCCCGTTCTCGTGGGAGAACGTCGCATTGTACGCGACCGGGGCGACATCGCTTCGGGTCCGTGTGACGCAACAGGATGCCGCCGCCGGTGACGAGCGGATTGCCGTGACCCTCACCGATACCGCGGGCATGGTGGTGGCCGAAATCGGCGCGCTGACCTTGCGGCCGGTGTCGGTCGAGGCTCTCGGCGCTGCGCCGCGTCGCAGCGAGGGGCTCGGTTACGGCGTCGACTGGATCGCGCTGCCCACATCGGCGTCCGATCTGCCGACCGGCGTGTGGAGCGCTACCGATGACGGGGAAACCGTCGCGATCGCCGGACGGATTGCCACGGTGGTGCGGCTCGACGCCGAACCCTCCGGACATCCCGCGGACCCCGTCGTCGCCGATGTCCCTACGGCAGTACGAGATTCGGTGACGGCACTGACGCAGCGAGTGCAGCGACTGCTGACTGCGGACGGGCCCATTGTCGTCGTCACGCGGCATGCGGTCGCGGTGCATCCCGGCGAGGTAGTGGACTTGCTCGCCGCGGCGGCCTGGGGTCTGCTGAGCTCCGCACAGAGTGAGCATCCGGACCGGATCTTCGTCATCGATGGCGACGACTGGTCGGACTATCGACGGTGTGCGGAAATGGCTTTGACGACCGAAGGTGAAGCACAGCTCGCTGTGCGCCGTGGAGCAGCCCACACACCGCGTCTGAGCCGGATCGGTTCGGATGTCGTCGAGGTAGCCACAGCACAGCACGCTGGGGCGCTCGGCGACGGCTCGGTGTCCGACAGGTCGACCTGGGCACTGACCTTGTTCGGCAAGGGAACTTTGTCGGCGGACAACTTCCGCCTGGCCGAGGATGCGAGCGCGTCCGAACCGCTTGCGGCCGGGCAGGTCCGGGTGAGTATGCGGGCGGTCGGCGTCAATTTCCGCGACATCCTCATCGCGCTGGGCACCTATCCCGATGCCGATGCCCGGATCGGTAGTGAAGGCGCCGGAATCGTGCTCGAAGTGGCACCCGATGTGACCGAATTCGCGCCGGGAGATCGGGTTTTCGGGTTCATTCCTGGTCTCGGTTCGACGGTGGTGGTCGATCGTCGATTGCTCGCGCCGATGCCGAGCGGCTGGTCCTTCGCCCGAGCGGCTGCCGTGCCCGCGGTGTATGCGACGGCTTATTACGGTTTGGTTGATCTGGCTGCTGCGCAGCCTGGTGAGACTCTGCTGTTGCACGCGGCCACCGGTGGTGTGGGTATGGCTGCGGTGCAGTTGGCTCGGCATCTGGGTTTGCGGTTGTT
>NZ_JBEXLC010000260.1:0-6507 GCF_040609795.1 Nocardia sp. NPDC004604 | reverse complement strand
ATTACAATGTATCCGCATTATGATGGCATTCTCAATATTGATCGATGCCGAGCGCGCCACCTACCGATCCCAGGTTTCAGCCCGAGCCCACAGGTCGCAGGCCAGCCGGCGACCAGGATCCCGGACGTGGTTGTCTCGACGAGACGACTGCCGACGACCTCGAAACGCCTGGGTGATGGCTCATTACACAATCGAGCACCTAAAAATCCGCAGAGTAGCCGAGTCGGTCTCCGAGCAAGGGCCGTTGCACGGTCATCGTCATGGCGCGGTGCGTTCGGTCGGCCTCGAATCGATACAGCCACCTGCAGGTCGCCTGCCCCGCTCCGACCGGTTCGATCAGCGCGGTATGCGACATGTGCGGACGTTCGCGGACCAGGCGGTGGTTCGGCGGCGGTTCGAGGACCTGGGCGCTCGGGCCCGAGACCCAGTGATCAGCCAACGGCCCGATCTTGCGCTCTGACCTGCGCGTTTGTGGTTCTTAGTAGATCTTTCGTTCACTACGTGAGCGAGAGTTTTTGCAGGTCAAGAGCTTTTCGTTGGTTCTATTCCTCGCCCGGATCGAAGTAGCGCCTTTCAGCTCGAGGAGTTCGGTACTACCTTCGGGACGGGTAGTCGCCGACCTGCCCAGCTTTCTGGCTCGGCTCCGTCCTCTGTCGCGCGGTGAACCGGCCGATGCCTGCTGGAGGCGATCGAATTGCGGAGGTCGGCATGTGCCTGCGGTACTCGGAAATGGAAGTAGTAATGATGCCACCGGGCCGATATCCTGTGCATATTGTGGGGAGGCTGACCATGGACGATGCTCTGCAAATACCGCATCTGAGAGCCACCGCAGACTTGGAACTCCGCCCGTGGTCGTTGTCTGCGGCAGACCTCGAGCTTGTTAGGGAAGCCTCTGCCGACGACCTGATTCCTATAACCACGGTGCCGGCGACCTTCTCGCACGAGGCCGCAACGCGGTTTGTCGAACGCCAGTGGCAACTAGCGACCGATCGAACCGGATACCCGATGGTGATCGTCCGGCGACGGGACAACACACCACTGGGAAGTATCGGCCTGTGGTTGAAGGACATCGACGAAGGCCGCGCATCGCTCGGCTACTGGGTGGTCCGCTCTGCCCGCGGCCATGGCGTCGCCGCGCATGCTCTGGCGGCAATGGCTACCTGGGCGCTGGAAGAGCTGCATATCCCACGGCTCCAGCTCTATGTGGAACCTTGGAACCGCGCTTCGATCCGCACTGCGGAGAGAGCCGGTTTCGAATGCGAAGGGCTCCTCAGATCGTGGCAGAAGGTCGGCAATCGACGCCGCGACATGTTCATGTATGCGCGCCTGGCAACGGGAACCCTCGCCGAGGCGGATCGGGTTTGCACCGGTTAGACCTCAATCCGGTTGCCGGCGGTCGCGGGTGATCGTGAACCGATATCACTGCTGGCACAGTGTTCGATAGGCCCCGGCGGTGCCGGGGTACTCGCCTCGTGGTCGACCTCCACGGCCTCGCTTGTAAAATTAGTTAAAATTAGTCGAGACTATGCTTGATCTGCGTTTGTACCCACAGCCAGTGGATAAATCCGCTCGAAAACATCTGATGAATCGCTCACCCTCTCTATGAGAGGACCGTCCGATGGGTCTTGCAGAGATGCGCCGGTTCCGGCGTGATCCGTTGGGTTTCCTCGAGAATCTGCGCCGGACCAGCCCGGTAGAGGTGTTCGGGCTGCCGTGGGGCGGGTGGTGTGTCGGCGATACGGGTCTGGCGCTGAAGGTGTTGAGTGACCGCGCTTTCAATGCGGGGAAGTCCGGGTTCTTCGGTTCTATGCTGCCTTCGCGGTCTGCTCAGGTCGATTTCGGCCGTGCGGTGCGCGCAATTCTGCGGACGCATACGCCCGAGTATCGCGAGTCCCTGGCGGCGGCGGTGATCGAAATGCCCTCTGTCACCCGCTGGCCCGCAGCGGGGGTCGAGCTGGTGTATCGGTGCACCGCGGACTTGTTGCTGCACCCCGATGGTTCTCCCGAGTTGCGGCAGTTACTGGAGCGAAATGCACGCGTGGGCGCGCTTCGCCCGGCCCGAATGGCGCAGCGAGCGCGGGCGCAGCTGCTGCGCGCCAAGCTGTCCACCGCGCTGAACGAGCAGATCCGGGACCGGCGCAGCGCCACCGGCCGCACTGCGGAAGCCGAGCCACGGGATCTGCTCGATGCCGTGATCGGTGCCTGTCCCGACGGCGTCGCCGATACAACGGTGGCGCAGCTGTATGTGCTGATGTTCCGGTCCATTGTGGGACCGCTGGGCTACTCGCTCGCGTGGTCGGTGCTGCTGGGCAGTCTCCACTCTCCCAGCTCACCATGGCCTTGGCCCGTCGACTGGGTGGTACGTGAGGCCCTGCGGCACCGGCCGGTCTCCTGGATGGTCAGCCGTCCCGTCCCCTATCCCGCCGAGTTCGGGGGGATCGCCTTCCAGACCGGCGACCTGCTGTCCGTCAGCCCCTATCTGCTCCATCACGACAACAAACACTGGACCAGACCAGGGGCATTCCAACCCGACCGCTGGATTCGACCGAGCGAACACGGCCCATTTGTGCCCTTCAGTTCCGGCCCCTTCACCTGCGCCGGCGCCGCGGTCGCCCACGATCTGGTCACCGATGCAGCCACCGCCCTCATCGAGAACACCGCTCTGCGCGTCATCGGCGGCGGTGATACCCGCCCGATCGTGACCAATGCCGCGACCCCCAGGCCGTTCACCCTGCGGCGTACCCCACAAGCCCTGTCCGCGCCCGACCGAGCCCCAGGAAGGAGGTGACATCATGATCAAGGCATTGCGGTTCATCATCACCAACAAGCCGACACGCGTATGGGACCCCGCTCAATACGGATGATTCTGCTACCGGCTGGATGGCTCGACCAACGCCAACCAGCTCTCGGTCATCGGTGGCGCCCCGATGACATCGCGTTTCCACCGGGGTCTTTGGAGTGGATGAAACGTCCCGACATCCCCAACCTGTATGGCAGGGATTCGGGGACACCATCGTGGTGGGACAAGATCGTCGACTACGTCGAGGGCGAGGTGTGGCCCAACGCCAAAACCGACACCGCGTATCGAGCGGTTTTCCGCTGCTCGCAGCCGTGAAGGCTGAGCTGGCTACCTGGTCGTCGATGGCCTGGTGTGGCCTGATCGTGTTGTAGATGACCCGGAAGCGGTGAACCTCCATGTCCAGGGCATCGCCGTCGGCGATCACGCCACGGAACAGGTGCTCGTATTTCAAGGTGCCGAAGAACCGCTCGATCACACCGTTCGCACCGCGCTTGCCAACGATCAGCTCGGGCTCATCCCCGACAAGCGTCCACCGGTCGATCAGCTCGTCCTGGTCCAGCTCACACACCAGAGTCGCGCAAGCTACACCGAAATAGCTACTGCCACAGGCAATTTGCGGCAGGTAACACGATTCTTGTCAGGCGAACCTCCGATGCCCGCCAGACCGGCCATAGCAGCACAGCGCATCGGCGGGCGACATCGGTGAGTTCGCTGTCGGGCTATTTGGCGACCGCGGCAAGCTTGGCCGAGACTGCTGCCGCGATGCGAGGCGTGAACCGAGCCAGTGCGTACATCAGGTGGGCTTCTGCGGCGATGGGGGCGACGCCGGTGTTGCGGTCGACGGCCTTGAGGATGTTGACCGCCACGCGTTCGGGTGTGTACCCACGTTTGGCGTAGAGGTCGCCGAGCTTCTTGCGCACCTCGTCTCCACCGTCACCCCGGATCGGGGAGTTGGCGGTGATGGGGGTGTTGATGACGCCGGGGCAGATCGCAGTGACTCCGATGCCGAGAGGCTTGAGCTCACTGCGCAGCGCCTCGGAGAACCCGCGCACCGCGAACTTGGTCGCGCTGTATGCCGTCAGGCTGGGGTTGGCCAGCAGACCTGCGGCCGAGGCGACGTTGACGACGTGGCCCTGACCCCGCTTGACCATGTCCGGCACGAATGCGGTGCAGCCGTGCACGACACCCATCAGGTTGATCGAGACGAGCCACTCCCAGTCCTTGATGGTGGTGTCCAGGAAGCCGCCGAAAACTCCCACGCCAGCGTTGTTCACCAGAAGGTCGGGGGCGCCGAACCGCTCCCGTACCGAATCCGCGAAGGCCTCCATCTCGTCGACGGAGGAGACATCGACCTTCGCGGTCAGGACGTCGCGGCCCAACTGTCGGGCCTGCTCCGCGGTCACCTCGACGGCTGCGAGGTTGATGTCGCACAGGGCGAGCGAGGCGCCCCTGCGCGCGCACAGCAGTGCGAGCTCGCGGCCGATACCGCTGCCCGCTCCGGTGATGACCACAGCACGGCCGCTGAGGTCCTTGGTCTCGAGGTGGTTCGTAGGAAGCATGACGGAACCGTAGGTGTGGGCGACGCCGACCCGCTCGTGCGACAACGCCAGCATTTGCCTGGGCAGTTGTCGTCCCGCGACAGTAAGGTGCGCTGCATGGAGTCGGGTTGGCCACCGTTACAGGAACCGGAGTCGAAGCGCATCTGGGGCGCCGTGGTCGCCGGAGTCGCCGCCGACCTCGGTGCCCATGCCGCCGACCTTGCCGTCCGGGTGGCCGACCTGATGCGTGCGGAGTTACCGGAGTTCATCTCCGACGCCGAGGCTTACGACCAGCAGGTCGCTTCGGCGGAGGCGTCCCTCCGGGCGATCTCGGCGCAGCTCGAGCGCGGCGGTGACCCGCGAGCGGTGATCCTGCCAGCGGCCACGGTCGCGGTGGCGACAACAGGGGTGCACCGGCTGGTGGCGCTGACCCCGATGCTGCGCTCGTACCGGCTGGGCCACCAGGTCGTGTGGCAGTGGCTGCTGGCGCGGATCTCCGAGCGGACCCCGGAGCCCATCGTGCTGGCCAGGGCTGCAGATCTGCTCTCGGCCTGGTTGTTCGCTTTCGTCGATACCTCATCGAGCCTGGCTGAGCAGCTGTACGAGACCGAGCGCGACGAGTGGATGCGTAGCGCGATGGCGGCCCGGGTCGAGGCGGTCGAGGCGATACTGTCCGGTCGAGAGTGTGACGCGCGACGGGCCTCGACGCGGCTCGGCTACGAGCTGGGGCGCCATCACGTTGGCGTGGTCGCCTGGGTGGAGTCGGCACCGGAAGGTTCGGATCCGCAGCCGGCGCTCAACCGGCTGCTGCAACAGCTGGGCCAGGTGGTCGGTGCCGATGCCGTGCTGGTATGTCCGCGCGGTGCGAAGAGCAGCGTCGCCTGGATCAGTCGGGCTCGCGCGTTCGGCGACGGCGACCTCGGCAAGATCGCCATCGCGGTTGAGGCGATCACGCACGAGTTCGCCCCGCTGCTGGCGGTGGGCACCCCGGGCCGTGGGCTGACGGGCTTCCGGGCCAGCCAGACGCAGGCCGGCCATGCCCGGCGCGTGGCGACCCTGATCGGTGCCGCGACCGGCTCGGTGACCCGGTACGACGAGGTCGCGGTGGTCGCGATGGCCACGGTGGATCCTGAGCAGGCCAGGGCGCACGTCGTAGGTGTGCTGGGTGGCCTGGCCGCCGACGACGAGGCGACCTATCGGGTAGCCGAGACGCTGGCGGTCTATCTCGAGGAGAACCACAGTCGTAACCGTGCCGCCGCGCGGCTGCACATCCACGCGAACACGGTCGCCTACCGAGTCCGGCAGGCCGAGAGCATCCTCGGTCACGCGATCGGGGGCGGCGATCTCGATCTCCGCGTGGCGCTGGCCATGCTGCCTGCCCTGCGCGGGCTCCCCTCCAGCTGACCTCACCTGTGAGTTGCCGGCTGTCGCGGCAGCACAGTGAGGCGACCGAAATCTGTCGCGGCTGACCGAGACGGCACATGTCTGCGGTTCGTAGTGTCCTGCATCACAGGGCCACATGGCCCACCGACGATCGCCCAGGAGGATGCCGTGACCGTTGAGTCATCCGTGTATATCGAGCCCACCGAGCACCAGGTCGGCGCCCTGGTCCAGGCGGCCCAGCAGGCCAGTGGCCCGGTGATCATGCTGAACCTGCTGAAGTTCAACGACGAGGGGGGCCGCGACAGCTACCTGTGCTACGCCCGTGACGTGCAGCCGCATCTGGAGCGCGTTGGTGCCTCGATCGTTTACTTCGGCAACGCCGGCAGCGTGGTCATCGGCCACGAGGGAGACGCTTGGTGGGACACGATCCTGCTGGTGCAGTACCCCTCGCGGTCTGCGTTCTTGGACATGGTCATGGACCCGGGCTACCAGGAGGTCAGCCAGCACCGCACTGCCGCACTGACCACCTCGGCGCTGGTGGCCACCGACCCGTGGCCGGTCGACCTGTCGTGAGCACCGGGTTCGAGAATCGTCAGGTCGTCGTGGGCGATGTCAGATCGCCCGTGCTGGTGGGTGGTCCGCGCGACGCCTCGCCCACCGAGGCCGTGGTGTTCGTACACGGCAACCCCGGTAATTGAATTATTATAGAAAAATACACTTATGTTAGCAAAGTAGCAATCATTATATAAGTAATCAAACAAAGTTTGATTACTTATAATAGGTATA
>NZ_JBEXLC010000259.1:0-6544 GCF_040609795.1 Nocardia sp. NPDC004604 | reverse complement strand
ACGGCAGCGCGCCTTCCACCTGCACGCGGACCCAGAAAACGTGTCCTGGTTCGCTGCGCTGGGGCCGCACACCGAGAATCGTCGCCGACCCGGCGCGGAACGGTCCGATCGGACTCGGCGACGCTATCAGGGGATGCCGAGACCGACCGGTATCGGCGGGATTCTCCCTCATCGTGGGCGACACCGCCCGACTCCCGCCGACGATTGTTGGGCTACTGGTCGCGGCGCTCCAGCGGACGCTCGGCCAGCACCGGGAACTGCCCGGTGTAGCCCTCGCGCTCGGCGGCCAGGGCCGCCACCCGGCGCCGGGCGACGAACCAGCCGGCCACCATCAGCGGCAGCACCACGACCACCACGGCGATCAGCGCGCCGCGCTGGGTGGCGTCGCGACCGAACAGCATCAGCCCGAGCACCACCACAAGGAACAACAGCGCGGCGATGCTGGTGTAGGGCGCGCCCACCAGCCGGAACTTCGGACGCTCGACCAGCCCCTGCTTGGACCACTGCCACAGCTTCAGCTGGCACAGCAGGATCGCCGCCCACGCCGCGATGGTGCCCAGCGCCGACATGTTCAGCACGATCTCGAACGCCTTCGCCGGCACGATGGCGTTGAGCCCGACGCCCAGCAGCGCGACAGTGCCGGTAGCGAGGATGCCCACGTACGGCACGCCGCCCTTGGTCATCCGCGAAGCGAGCTTCGGCGCGCTGCCGTTCACCGACATCGACCGCAGGATGCGGCCGGTCGAGTACAGCCCGGCGTTCAGGCTGGAGAACGCGGCGGTCAGCACGATCAGATTCATCACCGAGCCCGCACCCTGGACACCCAGCTTCGAGAAGAAGGTCACGAACGGGCTGGTGCCGGCCTTGAATTCGGTGTACGGCAGCAGCAGTGACAGCAGCACCAGCGAGCCGACATAGAACAGCGCGATGCGGGCGATGACGGAGTTGATCGCGCGCGGCATGATCTTCTCCGGGTTCTCCGCCTCACCGGCCGCGGTACCGACGAGTTCGACTGCGGCATAGGCGAAGACGACCCCGGTGGTGGTCAGTACCAGAGGCAGCACCCCATGCGGGAACAGGCCGCCGTTCGACGTGATCACGCTAGGTCCGGTCGACGCGCCCGCAATCTTGAACCGCCCCACCAGGAAGACGATGCCGATCACCAGGAAGCTCACCAGAGCAACGACTTTGATCAGCGCTGCCCAGAACTCCATCTCGCCGAACCACTTCACCGACACCATGTTGATCGCGACGACGATCACCAGGGCGACCAGCGCAATCGCCCACTGTGGAATAGATTTCGTCGCGCCCCAGTAGTGGACGTATGTTCCGATCGCGGTAATGTCGACGATGCCGGTCATACACCAGTGGAAGAAGTATGCCCAGCCCACACCGAATGCCAGCTTCTCCCCGTAGAACTCGCGGGCGTACGAGACGAAGGAGCCCGAGGACGGCCGGTGCAGCACCAGCTCGCCGAGCGCCCGCAATATGAAGAAGACAAATATCCCGCAGACCGCATAGGCCAGGAACAGGCTCGCGCCCGCCTCCTTCAGCCGGGAGCCCGCGCCCAGGAACAGGCCGGTGCCGATCGCGCCACCGATGGCGATCATTTGCAGCTGCCGGGGGCGTAGCGCCTTGTGATAGCCGGCGTCCTCATGAGCATGCGCGTTCCCCGCAGCTCCGGTGGTTCCCGGTGATTGAACGGTGGTCATGATCGTGCCTTCCTGTGATACGGACCATGCCATTGACTGATGGAACGTACCAGTGATTGACGGCACACAGCAAGGGTTGCTGTCCAACCCGCTGTTGCGTTGTGGTTTCCTGGAGGACATGGCGGTGGATGCGGAGTTCACGATCAGCGCGTTGGCGCACGAGACCGGGATGACAGTCCGGACCCTGCGCGACTACAACGAGCGCGGCCTGCTCCCGCCGCCGCAGATGAAGGGCCGCATCGGGTTCTACAGCGAGGAACACCTCAACCGGATCCGCATCATCGGCCGACTGCTGGAACGTGGCATCACCCTCAACGGGGTCCGCGGACTGCTAGAGGCATGGGACCGCGGGGACGATCTGGCGGACGTACTCGGCGTCTCGGCGAGCACCGCTGCGCAGCCACAGCAACCTTCCCGCGCCCCGGCCGGGGAGCGGGTCGCCGCCACCGATCTCGCCGAGTACTACCGCGAGATCCCCGGCGGCCTGGCCCGGGTGGTCGCGGCCGGGCTGTACGAACCGCTCGACGCGGACAGCTATCGGATCACCGATCCCGAACTCGTCGACGTCCTCGATCAGCTGATCGACGCCGGAATCCCACCGGCACGCGCGCTCGACGACATCGACCGGCTACGCGCCGATTGCGACCATATCGCAAGGCAATTCGCGGATATGTACGAGCGCACCATCGTGCGTTCGTTCCGGCGTTCCGCCCGCACAGCGCAGGATGCGCGGGAACTGGCCGAGCATCTGACCGCCGCCCGGAAACAACCCAGGCGGGTGGTGTCCGGCTTGGTCGACCGGTTCGTCGCCCGCCATCTGGACTACCTGACCGAGCGGGAACTTGCCGACCTACAGCATGACCAACCCACGTAGGGCTCTGCGCCGAGCCCGCCGAGGCGGTATGAATCACCGGCCAGGGAGCTTCACCACCACGACTGGGGCCGCAACTCGTTGGCCAAGTCGACCAGCGCGTACCGTTGCGACGGATGCGGGGCCTCGCGGGCGATTCGGCGCAGCGTCCGTTCGATCCCTCCGCGTAGTTCCTTCTCGAGGTACCGCACGCCGAGGATGGCGGCGTTCGGGTCCTGCGGACGCCCACCGTGCCGTAGCCAGGCCAGGGCGACACCCAGGACGAGCGCGCGCATCTGCAGTACACGCGGCTCACCGGGAAGCTCTGCCAGCCGCGCGGCGGCATCCAGATCCGATTGGGTGAGTTCGGTGACCGGACGTGAGACGAGCAGCACGCATCCGGTCATCCGGGCCACGTTGTGGTGACGCGATATCTCGGAAACCTGTTGCAGCGTGGCGACGGCCGCGGCGGTGTCGCCGCCGGCGGCCAGCCGGCGCGCGAGGCCGAATGCCGCGCTCGCCACGCTACGGTCGGTATGCCAAACGGCCCGGTAGTACTCTCTCGCCGCGTGGCCCCAGCGAGCGAGATCCGCTGATCCACAGCGAGTTTCGAGCACCAGTTCGGCGGTCGCCGCCAGCGCCAGTTGCGGCGCGATCTCACCGGGAACCGCGGAATGAACGAGATCGAATTGCTCGTATGCCTTCTCGTAATCACCCATCGTGAGTTCGGCGAGCCCCGCATACCACCCGATACGCCAGTCCGTGCGGTGCCCCGGACGCAGTTCGGCGAGCTTGGCGCGGACATTCTCCACCTCACCCAGATCGAGGTGGGCCCGCACCTCCGCCAAAGTCCCTTCGAGTTCGAAGGATTCGTGTGTGGCGATCTTCCCGGCCAGCATGTTCCCACGCGCCTCGCGCAGCGTATCGACGGCCCGGTGCGGATCGCCGTGCAGCAGAGGTGACAGCAGGTCCGCGTTGGGGTCCTCGCTGTCGATCAGCGGTACCGGCAGTGCGGAAACAACACTCGGCGCGTCGAGAGTTGCCCTGTGGTGCACGCCGTCGAGAATGCCATCGGAGGGCCGGATGAGCGTATCGATCCCGAAATCGCCTCGCAGAGTGCCGAATACCGCAGACACCTGCGGATAGTGCCGGCCGGTGTCCTCGGCCAGGACGGCGCGCAGTACGCCGAGGAGTTGACGGTGCATGGCGTAGGCGGACGGAAAGCGTTGTACCGGGTCGTTGTCGGTGGCTACCGCCAGCAGGCGCGCGAACGATGGATAACGGCGCAGCACCAACTCGTGGTCCGGGCGGGGCAGGCCGGGCATTTTGTGGCCGTGCCGGTCGGTGGGCATCCGAAAGGTCAGTGCTGCCAGTGTGCGGCCAACCATGTAGATGTCGGAGGCCATGGTGGGCCCGGTCCGGGTGAATTCCGGCGCCTGATACCCGGGAGTTCCGTACAGGTTGCCACCGGACCGAAGGGCTGCGACCGCACCGAGGTCGATGAGTTTGACCTCATCCGCAGCGACCATGATGTTGGCGGGCTTGAGATCGTTGTACGCCAGGCCGAGCGAATGAAGATAGTCCAGCGCCGAGAGGATTTCCAGTGTGTAGGCTATGGCCTCGGCCACCGGGAGGTAGCCGAGGGCACGCCGATCCAACTCGGTTTTCAGCGAACGCCCGCCGACATACTCCATCACGATATAGCCGACCGGAGTCCCGTCCACGGAACGGTGCTTCACGAAGTTGAAGATCTTCACGATCGCCGGATGTGCCATCTCCGAAAGGAATTGACGTTCGGCCAGGGCGACCACGTTGGCCTCTATGTCGAGCGGATTCTGCAACCCCTTCAACACCACCCAGCGGCCGCTGACATTGCGATCGCGGGCCAGGAAGATCCACCCCATTCCGCCGTAGGCCAGGCAGCCGCATACCTCGTATTGACCCGCGACCAGGTCACCGGGCTCGAGTTGCGGCCGGAAATGGAATGGTGATCCGCAGTGCACGCAGCTGCCGCGGGGGACGCCGTGCTCGCCGGAGCCGGAACGCCCGACCGGCTGCCGGCATTTCCAGCAGTACCGTTTGTCCTCGGGCACCTCGGGATCCGACAGGATCGCAGAAGGTGGATCGACCAGCGCAACCCGCGGCATCGTGACCAGCCCTGCACCGAGCCGCCGCACACTCGGGCGAGACCGCGTCTCCGGATCCGCGCCGTCCTCGGGCAACGGTTCGGAGTTGTCCGGCGTCCACCGAGGCGTGCGGGTGACATCCGCCCGCCGAGTCGCCGATGGATCCGCCGCATCGGCGGCATCGGGCGCCCGCAGCGGCAGCGGGTGCGCTGATGGGCTGGAATCGTCGATCATTCGCCTTCTCGGGATTCCCGATAGTTCTCGCATACTGCTGCCAAGGCATCAATCCCGGGCAGTACTTGTTCCGATCGAACACCCGCGAAGCTCAAACGCATCGTATTGCGGTGCAGTAACGCATCATCAGCATAGAAGGCGCTGCCCGGCCTGAAGGCGACATCTCGCAGCAACGCACGATCCAAGGCCGCGTCGGCATCGAAACCCGGCGGGCCGTCCACCCATACGAACAATCCTCCGTCGGGTTCGGTCCACCGGAACCCGCCGGGAAAATACTTGTCGAGCGCCGTGCACAACAGCTGGAGCTTGGCCGAATACGCCTCCGTGATCGTCTGCAAGTGCTCGGCCATGAACGGGCTCGCCAGGAATTCGGCCGCAATGGCTTGGCAGAGGGTCGACGTCTGCATGCCGATGCCGTGCTCGAGTGCCGATACCGTGCTCAGTACGTCCGGGGGCAACACCGCGATTCCTATTCGGATCGCGGGTGCCAGTGTCTTGGACAAGGACGTGATGTACACGGTGTTGTTCGGCGCGAAGGCCCAGAACGCCGGTATCGGTCTGCCGCGGTAGCGAAGATCGGCATAGACGTCGTCTTCAACCGCCAGGGCATTTCGGCGAACAATTACCTCGGCCACCTCCGCCCTTCGTGTCGTGGGCATCGTCCGGCCCGTGGGATTCTGGAACGTGGGAAGCAGATAGACGAGGGCCGCCGAGGTGCGTGCGAGAGCCTCGTCGAGCGCCTCCGGAAGGAGACCTGCCTCGTCGGATTCGACGCTTGTCACGGTTGCCCCATAGCTCTGAAACATCTCGAGGGCGGGACCGTGGGTGGGGGTTTCCACAAGAACCACGTCGCCGGCGCCGAGTACTGCCCTACACACGTTGTGCAGTGCTCCGGATCTACCCGTTGCAATGTGAATATTGTCCGCGGGACATCGAATCCAACGCTCCGACAACAGGTGGGCAGCCTGTTCCAGTAACGGCCCGAATCCCTGGGGCATGCCGTATTGCAGTGCCCGATTTCCGTATTTGGTCATCACGGTGTCGACCAGACCCGGTACGAGTTCGCCCGGCAATAGTGTCGTCTCCGGCGCTCCCGCGGCAAAGGATATGACCTCTGGGCGACGGCCCAGCAATGAAAACAACTCATCGATGGCACCGCTTCTTATCGTCCCGGTCGGGCCGAACCGTTTAGTGACAGCCAACTTACCCGCCCAACATCTTTCGTGACCCAACATACTTTCATGACCCAACGCGGTTCACAGCGGAGGAAGATGGGCGATCTGGACCATCTCCTCACCACGGGTGCGCGTGATCAACGTGCCCCGGCGGGGTGGGAGTTTGCTCGGGCGCACATCACCGACAGATCGCGGTAGGGACCGCCCTCACGGGCGGCCCCCCACACAGATCCCAGCGTGCGGAACTACCGCACTGGGCTCCCGCCTCGGATTTTGGCGTCGAAGCGCACTTCGGGAAACTCGCGCTTCACGCGAGCGGGCGGCAACCACTTGGCGGTAAGTCGGTCCATTCCACGAATCGCGTCGGGTGTCGCTGCGATCCTGTCCATCGAAACTCCACTCCTAATAATGGCTGTCGATCCACAGTGCATCGTAAACATACCGGAC
>NZ_JBEXLC010000258.1:0-6580 GCF_040609795.1 Nocardia sp. NPDC004604 | reverse complement strand
GGGGCGCGACGTTCGGCGATGAGCCTGACCGGCGGGTTCGCCGTCGGTGCCGGTGTGGCGGGGGTTCTTGCGCAATGGGCTCCGCTGCCGAATACGCTGGCATATCTGATCAATGCCGTGCTGTGTCTGGTCGCAGCGGCCTGGGTGGCTCGGGCACCGGAAACGTTATCGTTGCAGCATAATTCGGGTCGATTGATCGATGATCTGAAGGTTCCGGCGGCCGCGCATCGCCGATTCCGGTGTGTTGCATTGCCGGTCGCGCTGTGGCTGTTCACCTCTGCCGCAACGGCTTACGCAGTCATGCCCACACTGATGGCGCCGAAGGTGCACGATGCTCCCATCGCGTTCTCCGCGTTCATCACAGTGGTCACCCTCGGCTGCGGTTTCGCCATCCAATCGGCGGCCCGCCGGATCGATCGGCCCGGCACGGCTCGTGCCGCAGTGGTTGCGCTGGCACTGGTGGCCTGCGGAATGGTCACGGCCGCATGGGCTTGCGCCACATTGGCCATGCCGCTCACGATTGTCACCGCCGTCGTGCTCGGCGCTGGCTATGGGATCGGGCTGGTGGCCGGACTACAGGAGATCGAACGCATCGCCCGCCCCGACGACCTGGCCGGGCTGACCGCGGTTTTCTACTCCGGCAGCTATCTCGGCTTCGGTGTCCCCGCGCTGCTGGCGTTCCTGCACCAGTCGTTCGGTGTTGGCTATCCGACGATGTTCGCGGTCGCCGCCGTAGGTGCGGCCGGATGCTCGGCGCTCGTGGCCCGGAACTATCGCTCCCGATAAGAGCTCCGGTTGCCGTAGGACTTGCTGGGCCAACGGATCGGCGCGGTTGGCGGGTCCTGAGTAGTCGTTTGGCCTGGTGTCCGAGTGGTCGTTCGGCTCGGCGTGGTCGGCGGAGGCACGGCTTTCTGGTCTGGCGCGGTTGAAGTTTTCACACAGTTGATCGACATCGCGCGCTCGAAGGGGTTGATGTCGAGCCGTTCGGCGTGGTCGAGCGGTTCAGCCCGGTGGAGGGATGTCGTGGACCTGTAGGCGGGTCACGCGGTAGGCCGCGGGGAAGTCAGCAGGACCGCCACAAACGTGGAAGATGCCGATCAATGTATCGATCGGCATCTTCGGCAAGTCCGCGAGCGCGATCAGGCGCTCTTCGGCCGGTAGTGCAGTTCGGTCACACCGCACTCGAATCCGGTGGCGGACACGAGGTCGAGCCGGGTCGTGCCGCGGAAGACCGGCAGGCCCGCGGCGATCGCGGTCGGGTTGACGAACAGGTGCAGGTCGTCGATCAGGTCCTCGGCGATCAGGTTCGCGACGAGTGTGCCACCGCCGTAGACGATGATGTCCCCACCCGGCTGCGCCTTGAGCCCATTGATGGTCGCGGCGAGGTCACCGCCCGCGACGACGGTGTTCTCCCACGGCGATTCGGTCAGGCTATTGGAGATCACGACCTTGGGTGTGTTGTTCATCTTGTCGATGGCCTCCTGGGGCTCGTGTTCCGGCTTGGAGGCCCAGTGCGGGATAAAGCCCTCGGCAAGATTGCGGCCGAGCACGATGGTGTCGAATTCGGCTGTGATGGCGGCGATGCGGGCGGCGAAGTCATCGGACCACGGGAAGGTCATCCAGTCCATCTCGCCGTTCGGGCCGGACATGTACCCGTTGATGGTGGTCTGAACCTGGAGCTTGAGCTTGCGCATGGGCGGTACTGCCTTCCGGTTGTCGCGGGTCCGTGCGGCCCGCTGTTGTCTGTGCCTTCAGTTTGGCCGGAACCGTTTTCGGAATGTTTACGGTTTCACTCCGGACCGGAATCAGCGCTGATAGCGGCGCGAGGTGTATACCCGGGTGCCCTGCTCGGACTCGATGACGGCGGTGGTGGACGCTCCGATGATCAGCAGGGTGCGCATATCGACCTCGGCCGGATCCAGCTCAGCGAGAGTCACGACGCGGACGGATTCGGTGGGCCCGCCGACATCGCGGCCGAGTACCACCGGGGTGTCGGGCTTGCGATGCTCGAGCAGTACGTCACGCATCGCGGCGACCTGCCAGGTGCGCTGGCTGGAGGCCGGGTTGTAGATCGCGATCGCCATATCCGCCTCGGCAACCGCCGAAAGTCGTCGCGCGACGACGTCCCACGGCTTGAGCCGATCCGAAAGCGAGATCATCGCGTAGTCGTGACCGAGTGGCGCGCCGACTCGACTGGCGACGGCATTGGCCGCGGTAAGTCCCGGCAACACCCGCACCGGCACCCCGCGCCACTGCGGATCGGCGGATTCCTCCAGCACCGCCGCCGCCATCGCGAACACCCCGGGGTCACCCGAGGATACGACGACGACCTTGGCTCCCTGCTTCGCGAGATCCAATGCCATGGCGGCACGCTCGGATTCCACCCGGTTGTCACTGGCATGCCTGCGCTGCCCAGGACGCGACGGCACCCGATTGATGTAGGTCGTGTATCCGACCAGATCGGTCGCCTCGGCAAGTGCGCGTTCGACCTCGGGCGTGGTCCACTCGGGCGAGCCCGGACCGAGCCCGACCACCACGACCTCGCCGAGCCCCGAGGCGGGGTCGGTGGCAGTTACGTCGCCGCCCCCTGCGTCGGATCCCGAATCGGTGACATCCTCCCGACTGAAAACGTGTGCCGCCGAATAGACATCCGAGGCACCTGAATTCTTAAGGCGCAGTGGGGTTGTCGGCTGGGGGCCGGGGACGAGGGTGATGGCGAAATAGGGTACGTCCGCATCGTCGACCTCGGCGGCGGTGAGGACGCGTTCGCGAGTGCTGCTCGCGCGCTCGACATAGTAGGCGTCGGCGAGGCGGCCGGAGTCCGAGAGAGCCTGGCGCACAGCGGGATAGGTGCGACCGAGCTTCATGATGGCGGCGGCGTCGGTATCCCGAAGGCGGCGGGTGAGTTCATCGGTGGGCATGGTGCCGGGCAGGACGGTCAGTACCTGTTCGCCCTCGACCAGCGGCGTGCCGAGGGCGGCCGAGGCTGCGCTCACCGAGGTGATGCCGGGGATGATCTCGGCCTCGAACCGGCCGGCCAACCGGCGGTGCATATGCATATAGGAGCTGTAGAAGAGCGGATCGCCCGCAGCGAGCAGCGCGACGGACCGGCCAGCCGCCAGATGTACGGCGAGGCGTTCGGCGGCTTGTGCATAGAACTCGTCGATGGCGCCCTGATAGCCGCCGGGGTGATCGGTCGTCTCGGTCGTCACCGGGTAGACCAGGTGTTCCTCGAGTTGGTCCGCACGCATATAGGGCGCGGCGATGGCGCGCGAGATGCTGCGACCGTGCCGCGCGCTATGGAAGGCGATGACATCGGCCGCCGCGATCACCCGCGCCGCCTTCACCGTCACCAGCTCGGGATCGCCAGGGCCGAGCCCGACACCCCACAACTTCCCGCTGCTCATTCCTGTTCGCTCGCAATCGCATTCAGCGCCGACGCGGTAATGGCACTGCCACCCCGCCGTCCACGCACGGTCAGATACTCGACCCCGCCGAATTCGATCAGCGCGTCCTTCGATTCTGCGGCCCCGATGAACCCGACCGGAATCCCGAGGATCGCGGCAGGCCGCGGCGCCCCCGCATCGATCATGTCGAGCAGATGGAACAGCGCGGTCGGCGCATTCCCGATCGCGACCACCGCGCCATCGAGCCGATCCCGCCACAGCTCCACCGCCGCCGCAGAGCGCGTATTCCCCATCGCCGCAGCCAATTCCGGCACCCGCGGATCCGCAAGCATACAGATCACATCATTCTCAGCAGGCAGCCGCTTACGCGTCACCCCAGACGCAACCATCTGCGCATCACAAAGAATCGGAGCCCCACCCCGCAACGCCCCGCGCGCCGCCGCCACCACCCCACTCGAAAACGCCACATCCCCCGCCAGATCCACCTGCCCACACCCATGGATCATCCGCACCACCACCTGCGCAACATCCCGCGGAAACCCACCAAGATCCGCCTCCGCCCGAATAGTCGCAAACGACCGCCGATAAATCTCGGCCCCATCACTCAGGTACCAACCACCCATGCGCCCCACCCTAAAAGCCCCCCACCTCCCCCAAACCCCCGGGGCACATCCAGCGAGAAGAATGCGCTGATGCAGGTAAACGTCGAGTAGGTGCCTGCATGAGCGCATTCTCGACGATCAGGTTCTTGGGCGTTCGAGGATTCGGGACATGACTATGGAGGAGCGGGTACGGCCTACTCGGGTGTTTTCGCGGATTCGTTCTACTGTGGATTCGATTTCGGCCATGTCGGTGGCCATTACGTGGACCAGGGCGTCTGCCTCGCCTGCGATGGTCCAGACGCCTATTACCTGGGGGATGGGTTCTAGGGTGCGGCGGAGTTCGGCGGGGGTGATGTTGTCGCGGTAGTAGACCTCGACGTAGGCCTCGGTGGTCCAGCCCAGTGCGGCGGGGTTCACGAGTGCGGTGAAGCCGGTGATCTGGCGGCTGGCGACCATCTTGTCTACGCGGCGCTTGGCCGCGGGGGCTGAGAGTCCGACCTTCGCGCCGATCTCCTGGAAGGAGGCGCGCGCGGACTTGAGCAGATGGGCGAGGATTCGCCGATCGATGTCGTCCACGCCACACTCGCTCTCTCGTCGCACAATGATTCGCTGAATCCGGTCGATCATGCGCAATGAATCGTTGTTTCTGACGCAATAGTAGGCGAATTACCTTCGTGGCAGCGGAACGATCCGCGCTACCTCCGGGAGACACGTTGACCTCTGTAACCACGCTCCGCATCGAGCCCGCACGGCAGCCGACCCAACGGCAGTTCGTGATGTGCCGTCCGGATCATTTCGACGTCTTCTACTCGATCAATCCGTGGATGAATCCACAGGAACCCGTCGATCGCGCACTCGCGCTATCGCAATGGGAGGTGCTGCGTGCGACCTTCGAGCAGTACGGTCACCGCATCGAGGTGGTGCCGGGTGAGCCGGGGCTGCCCGATATGGTTTTCGCCGCGAACAGCGGTCTGATCGTGGGGGATCGGGCGATGTCGGCGCGATTCACCCATCCCGAGCGGGCTGCCGAAGGTCCCGCGTATCACCGCTGGTTCGCCCAGCGGGGTCTGACGGAGTTGGTCGGTGCGCAGGAAGTCAACGAGGGTGAGGGCGACTTCCTGCTCGTAGGTGAGCGCATGCTGGCCGCGACCGGATTCCGGAGTTCGATTGCCGCGCACCGCGAGGTCGAGCACTACTTCGACCTTCCGGTCGTTTCCCTCCAACTCGTCGATCCGCGCTTCTACCACCTGGATACGGCGCTGATGGTGCTCGATGACAGCAATGTCGCCTACTTCCCGCCCGCGTTCAGCGCCGAAAGCCAGGTCATCCTCGCTGGTCTGTTTCCCGACGCCATCCGCGCGACCGACGCCGACGCGGTGGTCCTCGGTCTGAACGGCGTCTCCGACGGTCTGAACGTCTTCATCAGCAGCCGCGCCGACAATCTGGCGTCGGAGTTGCGCGGACAGGGTTACAACCCGGTGGGTGTGGACCTGTCGGAACTGCTCAAGGCTGGCGGTGGCGTGAAGTGCTGCACCTTGGAGATCCATGACGATCCGCGCCGCGCGCCGACCGCGGTTGCTTCCTGAAATATTCAGCGCGAAGGGCTTTCGTGCAATGACGCACGATCGCTCCCGGGCTCGAGGACCGGCGCTGCGCATCGAGTGGTGGCGGCTCGGCCGACCGGAACATTCGAGGCGGTCCAAGGGGCTGCATGCCTCGAAGCGGTGTCAGAACGGGAGTTTGGTGCGCCAGGCGCTGACCTCCGGATCGGCCAAGGGGTGGGCCTCGGTGACGAACTTGAACAGCAGGAGCGCGCCGGTGATCTGCAGGATAGCGAGGGGGATTTCGCCGACGCAGGCGATGGCGATGGAGAGCCAGACGTCGCGGGGGTTCGCGGTCGTGATGTCGAACCAGGCATCGACGAGCAGTAGCAGGCCGGTGCCGAATGCGGGTAGTAGCAGCAGTTGCCTGCGCTGCCAGCCGAGGTAGGCGGTCATCGCCATCATGATGACCAGCAGACTGTCGAATCCGACCCAGGTGAGCGGCCAGTTGTGGGCCTGATAGTCGGGCGGCAGCGACACTGCGAGGTACGCGATCCACGGGATCAACACGATCGATCCGCCCACCATCAAGGTCAACCGCACTCGCCGATGGATCCGCACGATCTCCGGCCGCGGCAGCACCCGCTCCGGCGGCAGCTGCAGTCGCCGAATCAATGCTCGCCGCTCGTCGGCGGACATCGCGTCGATCTCCTCATCACTGAGCCGCCAAATCGTCATCGGAATACTCCCTCCGTGAGTCAGCCGCTGAGCTCACCGTGCCACGGGCAGAGCCCGAGATCCAGCGACCCGAGTGGCGTCGGTGCTGGACCGGATGGGCGCGGAGTTGTGAAAGGGCGCGGTCGGCATATCGCGTAGACACGGGCGACGCGATCCAATTGTCATCGGAGCATGTGAGTTGGCCGCTGCGTTCACGAACCGGGTCCGTGATCCGCGGCGGCGCATCGTGATCACCGGACAGCTCGGTCAGGGCAAGAGCTGTTTCGTCAATGCGCTGTTGAACCTCGAGATC